>JAVKMA010000215.1:0-1551 GCA_031538685.1 Burkholderiaceae bacterium
ACTTAATCATTGCCCGCGCGGACGGAACGCCCACCTATAATTTTTGCGTTGTGGTCGACGATTGGGACATGAAAATCACTCATGTTACGCGTGGCGATGATCATGTGAACAATACGCCACGCCAGATCAATATTTTAAAATCTCTAGGCGCCGCGATACCTGTTTACGCGCATATTCCGATGATTTTGGGAAATGATGGGGAAAAATTATCTAAGCGTCATGGCGCGGTAAGCGTTATTGAATATCAAAAAGACTACTTGCCTGAAGCAATGCTCAATTATCTGGCGCGCTTGGGATTTGGTCATGGCGATGATGAAATTTTCTCAATGGAGCAGTTTAGTCAATGGTTTGATTTATCAGGCTTATCGCGCTCGCCGGCGCAATTTAGTTTTGAAAAATTATCTTGGGTCAATGCTCATTACTTGAAACAAGCAGACAATCAAACCTTGGCGACAATCATCAAGGGTCGCTGGAATGAAAGCAAATTTGCGTACCAGGCGGAACTCCAACTAGATGAGGTTGTTGCCCTAATGAAGGGGCGGGTAAGCACTTTGACTGAACTTTCAAACACATGTCAAATGTTTTATCAACCCGAAACTCCGGCAGAAAGTTTGTGGGAGCTGCACTTCAATCCACAGATTGCGGAAGTTTTACAAACATACCGATTGCAGCTAGACCACATCGAATGGAACATTGCCAATTTAAGCTTGAATTTAAAGAACATTGTCGCGCAACATCAATTAAAAACACCTCAATTGGCGATTCCTCTGCGTTTATTTTTATTGGGAAATACTCAGACGCCATCAATTGATGCTGTACAAATGGTTTTAGGGCGTCAAATAACCTGCGCTCGGATCGACAATCACTTAAACAAGACACAAAAATAAGGCAAAAATTACATCCAACCAGACTAACCCCTTGTTTTTACAGATTGAAATAAATATTTTTTTAACAAAATACTCAAATAAATTAAGTAGTTAGGTGACTTTTTTATAAAAGCACTGTAGAATACGGCTGTAACTCTATTGAGTTGTATCGATAAGCTCTTTTAAATAAGAGAGTCTTATTGGACAACTCGGACAATTTAGATTAGTTTTTTTTGGAACTCAGAGGTTATTATGGCCAATCAATGTGTTAAAAATTTCATCACATCAGCA
Source organism: Burkholderiaceae bacterium (assembly GCA_031538685.1). Classification (GTDB taxonomy): domain Bacteria; phylum Pseudomonadota; class Gammaproteobacteria; order Burkholderiales; family Burkholderiaceae; genus JAVKLU01. The sequence goes on from JAVKMA010000215.1 coordinate 1,158, forward strand.
AAATTAATTGCCCCGTTGCTAATAGCATCTGGGTTTTTTGTTCAAAATTCCGCGTACGCGGTTCAAAAAATCACTCCGGACCTTTCTTTAAAAGACGTTCATTTGGCATTAAATGTTGCCGAAAACTACTACGGACTTCCCTCTTACGATTTAATATCTTCAGTACCTATTGCGCCAAAGACGCCGAGCTCTTCTTTTTTGCGTGAGCTTACTCTTGCGCAAAGGCCAAATTTTGAAGAAGGTACAAATGACGCTCCTGTTGATGATACCAAAGAAGATCCCAACTTAGTACCACTTACTAATTCTCGTCAAAAATTATTACTTGAGGGCGAAAATGTTGCCGCAGCGGGTAATTCAAATGCAGGCGAGAATGTTGAACCTATTGATGCGAACG
>JAVKMA010000216.1:0-2489 GCA_031538685.1 Burkholderiaceae bacterium
CGTCGGGCGATTGATGACGCAGTAGCGCAGCGCCCTTTTAATCCGCAATTACTGCGCGAACTGGAAGGTTTGGCTAATCGTGGTTACACCGATGGATTTTTTCAACGTCACCATGATGCCGATACGCAAAATTATTTGCGTGGCTTTTCAGAATCCCGACGCAGTCGTTACGTTGGCGATGCGGTGGCTTGGGATGCGGAAAAACAATTAGTCGAGATCGCGGTCAAAAATCGCTTTGCCCTGGGTGATCGCTGTGAAATCATTCATCCAGCCGGTAATCACGATGTGGTGATTGATGCCTTGTTCAATGCCGATGGCGCGGCGATTTCAGCGGCACCAGGCAGCGGTCATCGAGTCTTTGCCGCCTTGCCGGCCCACACCGTCGGGGCCTTTGTTGCGCTCTATATTAAAGATGACATTTCCATTCCCGTCACGGTAGAGCGCGAACACGATGCCTGTGCCAGTTGCGGCGATTAACTTTTATTCTTTCAAAGGTATTCGCCGAATCACGGCGCGGCGAATACCTTTGAAATCTACTGCCGTTTTTTAAGGAGCTTTGCCATGCTGGTCAATTCGCGCAATCAATCAAGCAATCAATCAATCAATCAATCAATCATAAAAAATGGGGGCTGGCTCTAATCGCCAGTCTGGCGGTGTTGAGTCACGCCCCGGCACAGGCAAAACAGGGATTTTATGCTGGGGCTCAATTGGGAGTAATAAGTTCTGCATCAGCATCCGAAAACAGTGATGGTGTTCTTATCAGTATCCCCGAAATAAGTATCCCCGCAATGAATCTATCTGTCGGTTATGAAATAAATCCCTATGTGGCTATTGAGGCTAGATATGGCTTTGGCCTGAATGAAAAAACAGTGATTGCCAAAGCCTCTAATCAGAACGGGTCCTTAGATATGTCCGCAGCTCTCAAGGTTGAAAGTACGGCAGGTCTCTACCTAAAGGCAATTGCCCCCTTGACGCCAGAATTTTCAATTTACGGCCTGGTTGGCTCTTCAACAATGCGCACGAATGCCACAGTCACATATCAAAACCGAACAGCGAAGGTTAACTCTTCCGAAAGTGGCCCTGTTTATGGCGTAGGGGCTCGTTACCTGCTAGATCAAGAAGGCGGAGCTGCCATTACCGCAGAGCTTCTCCCAAGAATGACCCATAGTGATGCAAGTGCTTTTTATGCAGGATTCAGTCTGGCGTTTTAAGCTCGATCGTGTTCGCCAGCGTGAACAAAATATAAGCGAACATGCTCATTACCCTGCCCTGGCACACCCACTCGAGTTAATCGCTTCAATCGAATTAACTTTGGTGGGTGTGGGACTCAAATTTAAGAGACAATCGCGGTTTTGATTTTTACCGCTTTTTTATTTTTGCCTTGTCCTTCATGCTTGCCCCTCCCTACCTACCGACCCAACTTCCCAGCACTGCGCAGCGGCATACGATTCACGATCATCCGGCCCACAGCGCCGGTTACAGCATCGCCCACGCCTACCAATTGGCGCGTCAAGCCAAAGGACGCACGCTTGTAGTGATGGTAGCGCAGGCCGAAGAAGCGCAGCGCTTGATGGAAGAAGCGCTATGGTTTGCGCCAGAGATGAAAGCGCAACTATTGCCTGATTGGGAAACCTTGGCCTACGACGCCTTTTCTCCGCATCGCGATTTAATCGCCGCGCGCCTGTCGGCCCTGTACGCCTTGATGAACCAATCCTGCGAAGTTTTATTCGTACCGGCCACCAGTGTGTTGACACGCTGCGCCCCACCCGACTACTTGGCCGCGCGTATTTTTCATTTCGCCCAAGGCGACTTGTTGAGCGTTGATAAATTGAAGGAGCAATTGGTACGCGCCAATTACCAAGCAGTCAGTCAAGTTGTGGCGACGGGGGAATTTGCGGTGCGCGGTGGCATCATCGACATCTATCCAGTTGATTACCCGCATCCGCTGCGCCTCGATTTACTGGACACCACGATTGAATCGATACGCGCCTTTGATCCAGATACCCAGCGCTCGATCTATCCCCTGCAAACCGTTGATTTACTGCCTGCGCACGAATTCGCGCTTAACGAAGAATCGCGTCAATTATTTCGTTCGCAATGGCGCGAAAAATTTGAGGGCGATCCCTCCAAGCAAAGCATTTATCGCGACATCGGTCAAGGAACAGTGCCACCCGGGATTGAATACTACCTGCCGCTTTTTTTTGAAAAAACCGCCAGTTTGTTTGATTTTTTCCCCACCGACACCCATCTTATTTTGTGTGGTGACCTGCCGACCACCCTCAATAATTTCTGGAGCGAGACTAAAACCCGTTATCAATTTTTATGCGCCGACAGCACGCGCCCAATCCTGCCCCCCACTGATATTTTTTTGAGTCAGGAGGACTTTTTTGTACAGGCCAAACAGTTCTCAAGCTGGCAGTTGAGTTTTGCTCCGACTCCTGCGCTCCCCGATATCGCCTTTAATCGACGTCAAGAAAAACCTTTTTCGC
>JAVKMA010000217.1:0-10735 GCA_031538685.1 Burkholderiaceae bacterium
ATATCGTCAGATAATCGGTAAGTCCGCCCCACCGCACCCGATAGAACCCAAGCCTTTGGCGCATCAGGCGCTTGATAAGGATTAGTGCCCCATTGAATCAGTAGTTTAGAAGATACGCCACCTGTCAATGCACTAAATGGGGTGTAGGACTGCATCTTGTAAAGCGTCAAGCCTTCTACACCAAGGCGCTGATTCTGGTCCACATAAGCTGTTAGTCCCATCAATTGCAACTCGGCCTCTTGCGTGTAAGTATCATTGTTATCGATCAGCCAATGCGATGCGGGCAAGAATGAAAAACGGTATTGTTGATGCTGATCAGTCCCAAACGTCGAAATACTAATCTGTGAATCAGGCGGGCTGTTGGCAGGGTTCAGTGTGGCGGCTATTTGAAGTTGTTTTTCTGGATACAAGCGAAGTTCGGCGAGCGTACTGGCTGTTTTTACAAGAAAAGAATTATTCGCCTGTTCAGTCAAGCGGTAATCTGTATACGCTTGTGCTAGGGAATAACGAAGATAGTCGCTATCCTTGTTGGGATCAAAGTTCAATTGGGCAACATTGCCTTGTAACACCACCTGAGTAATCTCATCACGGGTCTGCGATGGCATTTTTTCGGAAATCACGCGAACCAACCAAGCATTGGGCGAATCAACACTCATTTTGTTCACCAACCCCGCTGTCATTGCATCTTGCACGACGTTTTTGGGTGATACCCAAAACTTTCCAGGTGAATTCAGTTTTCCAGAAAGCGCCAAAACATAGCGCAATAAAGTCGCGCAGTTGTACGACTGGAACAGATACACCAACTTTGTTTGCTTGAGTTCTTGCAAGTGATATTGAATCAGCTGCCGCGTTGCGACATCCAAGTCCAAGTCATAAAACCAAACCTTTCGTTGTTCTTTTTTTAGATAGCGATTCAGTTCTTCGTCAAATGGCGAAAGCGCAAAGAATCCTGGTTTGCCTAGGACAGTACTTTCAATAAAAAGTTTCGGCAGGTTATACCCCTCTGCCTCGGTAAAAAATGTGATGGCATGAGAGACTTCTCTACCATCAGACGTCTTCCCAGACAACTTCAGAAAAGAATGCCCCATCATGCTCGCAGGCTGCGCCAAACTCTCACTGGCAAAAATCAAGCTGATCTGCTGACTGGGTGCTTTCTCAAGAAACTCGTTCAGATCACTACAAGACGACAAGGACAGATCAGGCAAGTCAAGCTGCGTTTTTAACCACACATAACGCGCGGGGAAGCGACAAACATGGTTTGCGTTACCGTCGTACAAAAAATTTAAGGTGTCGATCAACTCATTTTGAGGAGAAAATTTGCGCCCGCTCAGTACAAACTCAGGATCGGAAATTGCACTGCTAAGGCCATCACTGTGCAACAATGCACGCCAGATTGGCGATTGACTGATTTTTTCAATAGCCCGTCCAGGCCAATTCAGCGCGGGTTCTTGCGCAAACAAAAGGTTGCCGCATAGTAAAGATGTCAGTAGCAATAAAAAAGCGGCCTTTAAGCCGCTTTTTCTCGTTTTAAAAAACGATACCCCCATTATTACTGACAGTTAATGACGATATTCTCAGAATATTTCCACATTTTTTCTGTGGAATAATCTGTTGTAGAGCCAATACCGCCACCACTCAGTATGTTGATGAAGAAAATGGGATCCACCGATTTTGCGGCCACTGTCTCTTTGACGCATTTTGCATCCTCCGTCACAAATACCTTGTCTTTCTTTTCACGAAACAGCGCTACAGTGCCGGGGGCCGTGAATACTTGACCATTCACAACACCACTGACTTTTTGACCATTGGATGTGCTGACGTTCACATTTTATGTCTTGTCATTAAGGATGGATGCACAACCGGTCATCAGGATGGCAAGAGCTGTAATGCTAATTAAATTTTTTAAGTTTTTCATGTGTAATCCTTGTAAATGCGACTGATTTTAAAAATACCCTGTAAAAACACCTCAAAAATACCCCTTAACACCTATTGAGTCCGCTTTAAGCGGATGATCATTATATTGGAATCCATCAAAAAATATGGCACTGTCTAAATCGATGGTATGGCAGGTAGCGCCACAGATGATTTAGCGTCACGTTTTTCATTCTTTAAATATCCTGACTTATTCGAACTCAAATCTTTTTAATTCCTTCATAAGATACGATTAGTTTTTTCGATAAGCTATGGGTATAATCCGCCACCCTTTTAGTCGCTTGCTAGAGAGTGTTTGACGGCGAGCATGTCAGATCTTGAGAGGGGCGAGGGGACAATCCGTACCGGATATTAAAAGGTACGAACAACAAGCCAGCCGAGATGGCGGAATAGGTAGACGCACGGGACTCAAAATCCCGCGGTGGTGACACCATGGGGGTTCGATTCCCCCTCTCGGCACCAGAACACAAAATCGCGTCAGCGATTAAAGTCTTTAGGGCACTTCTATCAATTCATTTTTGCGGCGAATTGCTTTGTTGCGCAGTACGCAAAATCCTCACGTACTGTATGTGCGCTCCGGTTTCTGTGCGCTGTGCGCCTCGCACTTCATCCGCACATTCTGTATTTATAGAAGTGCCCTTATGTTTTTAAGGGACGCGAACATGATCGCAAATACGGGTGCGATGCACGGTCAAGTTTAGATCGAGGACTGTTGTGATGAGTACAGAATCATTTTTAATGACCAATTTTTTCTTTATTTTTGCAGCGCTGTTGCCGATCATCAATCCTTTGGGTTTAATGACTTTTTTCGTCACCATGACGGCCAACAATTCTGAACAGGAAAAATATTTTTTGGCGCGTCGCGCAACCCTGTATTGTTTTCTATTGTTATTGGGCAGCATTTATGTCGGCGGGTATGTACTATCATTTTTGGGCGTTTCCTTACCCGTGATTCAGTTAGCCGGTGGCATTTTAATTGCGATGACGGCATGGCGCATTTTGAATGATGATGCGATTGAGCGCCCTGTCGTGATCGCCGATTTAGCGCCCTCAGAGCATAAAGAATTGCTTAAACAGCGGGCCTTCTATCCCTTAACTTTTCCCTTGACTGTCGGCCCTGGCGCAATTTCAGTGGCGATTACTCTGGGCGCTACGCTATCGGGTAAAACCATCGTTGAAAAATTTACTTTATTGCCACTGGCCGGAGTATCCGCCGTAGCACTGTTGAGCGCGATCACTTGGGTATGTTTGCGTTACGCCGATAAATTGTTGCGAATTTTTAGCAAGACCGCGTCGGTGGTGATTTTGCGCCTCACTGCATTTATTCTGCTGTGCTTAGGAATTCAAATTATTTGGACGGCGTTTATTCACTTGCTAGAACCCTTGTTGTAGGCATTTTTGGGGTCTGCGAACTCTCTGTGGGAATCGCGCGCTGCCAATACCGATGCGCTTGGTCGCGCCAAGACTTGAGGCAGGGTTCAATGTTGCAAGCGCTGTCGAAGGACAGAGCACCGTGTTGATCGGTGCGCCAAATTTGGGTCCCCGACTCTTGATAGCGACTTAAAACACTGGGGTGCGGATGTCCGTATGAATTAGTGAATCCTGACTGAATCAAGACTGCTTTGGGCGACACTGCGGCGATAAATTCAGCCGTGGATGAGGTTTTACTGCCGTGATGCGGCGCTAACAAAAAATCTGACTTGAGTGTATCCAAATTTTTCTCTTTAATGGTCAGATCGGCGAGTAAATAACGCTCACTCGCCTGTTCGTTGTCGCCCATTAAGAGTATGCTTTTTTGGCCATTACTCACCCGCAAGACGCAGCTCCACTCATTGTCTTTTAGTGATTCGTGGGGATATTGTGCATACACCTCGGCGGCGGGATAAAGGACTTCAAACGATACGCCATCCCAATTCCACTGGGATCCCGCAACACAGGGTGTAAAACGTGCGCCTTGCAAAGTCGCGTGCGTGATTAAAGGCAGCTGTTCTGGCAAAGAGCTCATGATCTGTTTGAATGAAACAGCTTGCATGAGTGAGCGCAACCCGCCGGTATGGTCGTTATCGTTATGGCTCAAAATTACCGTGTCGAGTTGATTGATTCCGGCGCCGTTGAAATAAGGAATTAACACGCGTTGCGCCGCATCGCTCGCGGGGCCATATTGTGGGCCGGTATCGAATAACAGTCGATGCTGGGCCGTTGAAATTAAAACGGCAGTGCCTTGACCGACATCAAATGTTTGAAATTCAAAGTGTGAGGGTTGCGGCCTAGGCGTACGATAAAACAAGAGCGGAATTAAGACTAGCCAACCCAATCGGCGATAGGCGATCTGGCGCGGGACGACGATGATAAAGCCGGTCCAAAATATTCCCCATAACATCCATGGCCAGGGCAGTTGTGGCATTTTCCAAAGTACCAGTGGCAGGATCGCGACCAGATACGAAAGAGCAGTATGTAAAAAATTTAAACAAGCGTAGGCAATTTGTAGCAGCCCTGCCATCGCAGCGCTAGGTAAGGTCAAGGCCAAAAGAGATAAAGGCGTAATGACAAAACTCATCAAAGGAATGGCGACCGCGTTGGCCAGTGGACTGACGAGTGAAAATTGCCCAAATAAAAAAATACTGGGCACAATCAGACCGATGGTCACGGTCCATTGCCAGTGCGCGGCGATTTGAATTTTTGTCCACAGCTTGCGCCACACTGTATTGTGAACATCGTTGATGGGTGCATGAGTTTGTGCGGCGAGCAGTAACACCGCAACGGCACAAAACGATAACCAGAACCCCGGCGCATTCACTGCCCATGGATCAAATATCACGACCACGATTGCCGCCATGTACAAACGATCTAGCCAATTGGCGTGGCGATTGGCTAATGTGCCTATGGCCACTGTTGCCAACATGTATAGCGTGCGTTGCGCGGGAATACCGAACCCGGCGATCAGACAATATGCAAGGGCGCTGAATAAGCCTATCCAAATCGCCACTGTTTGAGCCGGAATCCATAAACTCAAGGCAAAATAGCGAGATGATCCACGCCAGTCAATATGCCCATGGACGCGGCGCCACAAGGCACTGCTGAACCATGCCATCAGCGCCGCGATCATGGTGATGTGCAGTCCCGAGATCGAAATTAAATGGCCAATTCCAGTTTGTTGAAACAAAGTCCAATCAGCTTGTTCGATATCGTTTTGTGTGCCGATGACTAAGGCCGTAATGATGTTGACTAAAGGATATTCGGTGTGCGGTAACGCGGTCTCGATTCGTTCGCGTAATTGTGAACGAAAGCGATCCAGCGCGATGGACAATCGTGTACGGATGTCTGCCGTGTGGGTGTCAGGGAGTTGTTTTTCGACTTGCCGTATGTAACCGGTCACGGCAATGCCCCGTTGGTACAACCAGAGTTCGTAATCAAATCCATAGGGATTTTGATTGCCATAAGCGGGAGTCAGTCTAAGTAAAAAACGCCAGCGATCACCTGTTTTAAATAAAGGCAGTTGGGCGCCGTAAGCGGCGAGGCGTAATCGGGTAGGGAAGTGCGCCAGTGAAGCGGTTGAGGTATCTTCGGTGAAGGTATCGTTGGTCGCGTTTTCAGAGGTGACGATGCCTGAGGGGACAAATTCAAATCGTTGCACGCGCTCATGATTAAAACGCGAGCTGGGATTTTTAGTGACCTTATTGGCGTCCGCCGAATCGTTTTTAGGATAGGTGATTTTTGGTTCCTGCACCGACACCAAACCTTGTATTTGCCCTTCGACAATCACATCACGCGCCAGATGTTCGGCGGGAGTATCGTGCCAAAGACTCGCGGTTTGTTGTTGCGCACGCCATGAGAAATAGCTAAATCCTAAACCCAAAGCGCATACCAAAATAATGCTGCCGCGTAAAATTTTGACGCTGAGTCCGCTGAGTCCGCTGAGTTCGCTGCGGTGCGAAGGGGGGCGTTGTGGATTCGATTGAAACTTGCGCCAAGAACGGATAAAAAACGTAAGCGCAAGTAAAAGCGCGCAGATTATGGTGATGGGCCACAACTGATCGGTCAAGGACGCTTGTTGTTGCAAGATTACTGCGCCCAGGATAAAACCAAAGACGAACCAAGACATGAGGTGTAAAAGCGAACGAATCAGTCCATCAATTAGGATGGGGTTTAATTTTTCTTCAACAGTTTTTTGAGTTCGGCAAAGGGGCGATGTGTTTCTTCCATGCTTGCGCTAGCTAAAATGTTTTTGGTTCGTGCGCATTGCGAATGGCGTTGCGCATCAGGCCAATTGAGTAACACTTCGTCTTCAATGAGTGCGACTAAATCGATGCAATCCGAAGTTTTATCGTCCATCAATCCAATGTCAGAGGTAATGACTTCTAATTTTTCTTCGTCTTCAATCCCGCTGTCCTCCAGCACTTGCGCACGCGCGGCATCGCGACACCACAGCAAACGCGACACAAGTTTTATATTGTGTCGAAGCGCTTGACGACATTCGATACAGGTTAAGTGAAAGTGCCCATTGATGCTTAAACTCAGTAGCGCTGACCCACGTTGATGGGGCGCGATCGTGCATTGCCAATGGAGTTCGCCCACCTCATCAATCGCTTCGGCGGCAATTCGCGAAAAACGCGTGATCGCTTCGCTACCCTCAAATTGTGTCATGTTGCGGGTTAAAGCGCGAACCGGATTTAATAATAAAGACGCGCGATCAAATAAAAGAGTATCAAGACTCATACGGCAGTGGTAACAGGTTGTAGTAAGAGGCAGTAGTAAAAGCAGTAGTAAAAATACAGTTCAAAATGCGCAGTGATGCGCTTGAATCAGTGGGCCTGATCCCAATTTGGTCCGACGCCGACTTGGGCTAACAAGGGCACGCTTAACTGCGCAACTTGCGCCATCAAACGGGGTATTTGTTCGCGCATCAATTCAACTTCCTCGTTAGGAACTTCGAGCACCAATTCATCATGAACTTGCATGATTAAACGACTGCGGACTTGTTCGGTACGCAACCAATCATCGGTTGCAATCATTGCTAATTTGATTAAATCGGCGGCCGTGCCTTGCATCGGCGCGTTAATCGCGGCGCGCTCGGCGCCTTGACGTCGCCCCACATTACTGCTGGCGATATCGCGTAACCATAAACGCCGTCCAAAAATCGTTTCGACATAACCCTGCGCTCGCGCCAGTAGGCGCATGCGTTCCATATAGGCTGCAACGCCCGGGTAACGCGTGAAATACTGGTTGATGTAATGTGCCGCCGCGCTGCGTTCAATGCCTAAATTTGCCGCCAGACCAAACGCGCTCATCCCGTAAATTAAGCCAAAGTTAATCATTTTGGCGGTGCGCCGCTGATCAGTGCTGACCTCAGGAAGCGCGACTTGAAAAATTTCTGCCGCAGTGGCCTGATGAATATCGCGCCCTTCGTTAAATGCCTTGACCAATTGCGTGTCGTCCGATAAATGCGCCATGATGCGTAGTTCAATTTGCGAATAATCCGCCGACATAATTTGCGCACCTTCTGGCGCAATAAACGCAGCGCGAATTTGCCGACCTTCAGCAGTGCGAATGGGAATGTTTTGTAAATTGGGATCGTTTGACGCCAAGCGCCCTGTGACCGCAACCGTTTGCGCGTAATGTGTGTGCACACGTCCGCTGTGTGGATCGATGTCGCGCGGCAGTTTGTCGGTGTAAGTCGATTTTAATTTTGCGACGCTGCGATAGTCCAGGATACAACGTGCGAGGGGGTAGTTTTGCGCCAATTTTTCTAAGACAGCTTCGTCAGTTGAAGGCGCGCCGCCTGCGGTTTTTTTTTCGATGGGCAAACCTTGTTGCACAAACAAAATTTCGGCCAGTTGCTTAGGTGAATTTAAATTGAAGGCTTGACCGGCCAAACCGTGCGCTTCTATTTCCAGAGCATTCATTTTTTGCCCCAGCGAATGCGACTGTTGCACTAATAAATCTTTGTCGATCAATACACCGGTGCGTTCCATGCGTAAGAGCACGGGGATGAGAGGCATCTCAATGGTGCGGTAGACCGAGTTCAGCTCCGCATGAGTTGATAGTTGTTGCACAAAATAATGGTACAAGCGCAAAGTGATGTCGGCGTCTTCGGCCGCATACAAGAAGGCTTTAGCAATGGGCACATCGGCAAAAGAAATCTGCGCCGCGCCTTTTCCGCATAAAGATTCGTAGGTAATCGTATCGATGCGCAAATAACGTTTGGCCAAGTCGTCCATGTTATGGCGCGCATCCGAAGCGAGGATGTAACTTTGTAATTGCGTATCCTCACAGATCCCCGCCAAAGTAATGCCGTGGTTTGCGAGCACATGTGCGTCATAGCGTAAATTTTGCCCAACTTTTTTGGCCTGTGCGGATGTTAGCCACGCATTCAAGCGCGCCAGAACCTGATCAAGACGCAATTGCACGGGGCTGGTTAAATCACGATGTTGCAAGGGAATGTAATACGCGATCCCTGGTTGTAGACAAAAAGACATTCCGACCAATTGCGCGGTGCGCGTGTCCAGTCCAGTCGTTTCGGTATCAAATGCGACGACCGTGTTGGACAATTGTGCGGCGTCTAGTTCGGCCAATAAGGCATCAAATGCGGGCAAAGTATCGATACAGACATACGCCGAAGTGTCGCTGTGAGTGAATTCGATGGCTTCGTTTGTTTCGTTTGTTGCATTTGTTGCGTTGGGGACGGCGGATTGAGCAGAACTTGAACGGGCCTTGGGTGTTTTGTCGGGCAAAGATTCGCCCAGTTCACGCAGCCAGGTTTTAAAGCCTAATTCGCGGTAGTAATTTTTGAGCAAAGCTTCATCGGCCTCAATAAAGTGTAAAGCCTCGATTTCGTCCGCACCGGCCAAATCGCAGTCGCAGCGCACGGTCACCAGATTGCGCGCAGTCGGTAGCCATGTCAGTGCCGACTGTAAATTTTTGCCCACGACACCACTGATTTCACTGGCGTGTGCGATCACGCCATCAAGGGAATCAAATTGAGCGAGCCATTTCACGGCGGTTTTGGGGCCGCATTTTTCCACGCCGGGAACATTGTCTACGGTGTCGCCGACCAATGACAAATAATCAACAATGCGATTGGGGGGCACGCCAAATTTTGCGAGCACCGCAGCTTCGTCAAGCAATTCATTGCTCATGGTATTGATCAAATGAATTTGCGAATTAACCAGTTGCGCCAAATCCTTATCACCCGTCGAAATCAAACAGCTGCGATCTGATTGTGCGGTATAGCGTTTGGCTAAAGTGCCGATCGCATCGTCGGCTTCAATTCCTGGTACTGACAGTAAAGGCCAGCCTAGCGCGCGTGTGAATAAATGAATCCAATCAATTTGCGCGCGCAAGTCGTCCGGCATGGAAGGACGATTGGCTTTGTATTGGTCGTATATGTCATCGCGAAACGTTTTTCCTGGCGCGTCAAACACACAAGCCGCATGTGTACTGGGGAAATCATTGCGCAATTTTTTAAGCATCGCGACAACGCCGTGAATCGCGCCGGTGGGAATGCCGCCAGGCGAGCGCAAATCGGGCAGAGCGTAAAACGCGCGGTATAGATAGCTTGAGCCATCGACCAAAAGCAAACGAGAAGTCATAACAGGGTCTTATAAAAATAGGGGGTACTTCTATCAATTCATTTTGCAGCGAATTGCTTTGTTGCACAGTACGCGAAATCCTCACGTACTGTAGGTGCGTAGGTACGCTCCGGTTTCTGTGTGCTGTGCGCCGCGCACTTCATCCGCACATTCTGTATTTATAGAAGTGCCCTAGGGTTTATCCACGCCAACGAATCGAATACGAGGCGACGAGGACTTCGGCCAGTAATACGATGAGCGCGGCGATAAAGCTGGCGATGCCGCTGATAAAGGTGGTACGCACAATCCGCGAAAATTCGATATTGGCGGATCCCGTTTCAGCAAAAAATAACTCCAGAATGGTGACGCCGATCATCAGTGCGCATAACACTAAAAAAATCATCGAAGCGTTGATACAGCGACCGCGAATCATGATGTGGCGAGTTTCAGTTTGATAGATCGCGCGCGTGGATGCAGACAGATCATTCTGCGACAGCTTCTCCTGTAGCACGCGCGAGCGATCGACCACTCGAGCCAAGCGTTGCGTCAAGGCGCTGATTAAAGCAGCCACTGCGGTCAGCAAAAAAACCGGTGCGATGGAGAGTTGAATGGCGAGACTTAAAGAGGCGTTATCCATAAGAAGTGTTATCCATATTGCGAGTGATTAAAAATCTAAAATGACTATCGACCCTAATCAGAAGCTAAGCCCTATTGTCCTATTGCTCTATTACCCTTAGCCTCTAGGATGATGTTGTTTGTGTAGCGTTTGTAATCGCGCACGTGCGACATGAGTATAAATTTGCGTGGTGCTAATGTCCGCGTGCCCCAACAGGAGTTGTACCGCACGTAAATCAGCGCCGTGGTTGAGCAAATGCGTTGCAAAGGCGTGGCGCAAAGTATGTGGCGATAAAGGGTTAGTAATCTGCGCGATCAGGGCATATTTTTTGATCACTTTCCAAAAGCCTTGGCGCGTCATCGCAGCGCCGCGTTCGGTGACAAACACAGCTTCGCTGGCACGACGATTCAGTATTGCCGGTCGCGCCTCTGCTAAATAACGAGTTAGCCAATCGTAGGCAATTTCGCCAAAGGGAACAATGCGTGACTTATCGCCTTTACCGTGAATCAGCAGCGCACCATCGTTCAGATGAACTTCAAACATTTTCAAGTCCACCAATTCGCTGACGCGCAAACCACTGGCATACATTAATTCCAACATGGTGCGATCACGCAGTCCG
>JAVKMA010000218.1:0-4128 GCA_031538685.1 Burkholderiaceae bacterium
AAGTTCCGACCTGCACGAATGGCGTAACGATGGCCACACTGTCTCCTCCCGAGACTCAGTGAAATTGAAATCGCTGTGAAGATGCAGTGTATCCGCGGCTAGACGGAAAGACCCCGTGAACCTTTACTATAGCTTTGCACTGGACTTTGAATTTGCTTGTGTAGGATAGGTGGGAGGCTTTGAAGTGTGGACGCCAGTCTGCATGGAGCCAACCTTGAAATACCACCCTGGCAACTTTGAGGTTCTAACTCAGGTCCGTTATCCGGATCGAGGACAGTGTATGGTGGGTAGTTTGACTGGGGCGGTCTCCTCCTAAAGAGTAACGGAGGAGTACGAAGGTGCGCTCAGACCGGTCGGAAATCGGTCGTAGAGTATAAAGGCAAAAGCGCGCTTGACTGCGAGACAGACACGTCGAGCAGGTACGAAAGTAGGTCTTAGTGATCCGGTGGTTCTGTATGGAAGGGCCATCGCTCAACGGATAAAAGGTACTCTGGGGATAACAGGCTGATTCCTCCCAAGAGTTCATATCGACGGGGGAGTTTGGCACCTCGATGTCGGCTCATCACATCCTGGGGCTGTAGCCGGTCCCAAGGGTATGGCTGTTCGCCATTTAAAGTGGTACGTGAGCTGGGTTTAAAACGTCGTGAGACAGTTTTGTCCCTATCTGCCGTGGGCGTTGGAAATTTGAGAGGGGCTGCTCCTAGTACGAGAGGACCGGAGTGGACGAACCGCTGGTGTACCAGTTGTCTCGCCAGAGGCATCGCTGGGTAGCTAAGTTCGGAAAAGATAACCGCTGAAAGCATCTAAGCGGGAAACTTGCCTCAAGATGAGATTTCCCGGGAGCTTGACTCCCCTGAAGGGCCGTTCGAGACTAGGACGTTGATAGGCTGGGTGTGTACATGCAGTAATGCATTTAGCTAACCAGTACTAATTGCCCGTGAGGCTTGTTCCTATAACTTTGGACATTGTCTAAAGTCTATAGAGAATTGACAGTATTAATCTGCGATCTATCCAGATTGATATGCATCCCACAGTGTTTGCAATGTAGCTTCATCACTTACCTCTACTAAATTGTGTTTTTGTGGCTAAATTTTAGGCATTACTTTTATATTAATGTCTTACCAAACAGAGTTGTTTTTATCTTGTATAAAAATGGCTGACAGGTTTGCCTGATGAACATAGCGAGTTGGTACCACCCCTTCCCATCCCGAACAGGACCGTGAAACGACTTTGCGCCGATGATAGTGCTGCAACCAGTGTGAAAGTAGGTCATCGTCAGGCATATTATTAAGAAACCCCGAGTACATTTTGTGTACTCGGGGTTTTGCATTTTAAAAACATAATTTTGAAAATGTCTTTGATACTCTGTTCGTATTGGTATCGGGCGTTATTAGATGCAATTTTTCTTCATTTATTTTGTCTTTTGACCCATGTCTATTCAGCCCCCACTTTATATCCAATCAATCGATCCTTATCAAGGCGGAAAGCCGATCAGCGAAGTGGCGCGTCAAATTGGTTTAGCTACGGGCAATATTATTAAATTGGCATCGAATGAAAACCCTTTGGGAATTCCATTAAGCGCGCAAACTGAAATTCAAAAAATATTGCTCGATGGTGGACGTTATCCCGATGGTAATGGCGTCGCGCTGAAGGCCGCGCTGGTCGATCGTTATCAATGTCACTTTGATGGCATTACTTTAGGTAATGGTAGTAACGATATACTTGAGTTGGTAGCGCGCACCTTTGTGACACAGGGTCAGGCCATTATGTATTCTCAATATAGTTTTGCGGTCTATGCCTTGGTGACTCAAGCGATTGGGGCGAAGGCGCAGCGAGTTCCTGCGTCTGACTACGGGCATGATTTGGATGCCATGCGTCAGGCGATTGATCAAAATACGCGGGTTATTTTTATCGCCAATCCCAATAATCCGACAGGCACTTTTATCGATGGGGCGAGCCTAAAATCTTTTATTGCAAGTGTTCCATCAAGTGTTGTCGTGGTGTTAGATGAGGCCTATACCGAGTATTTAGGCGACGAGCACAGATACGATGCGATTTCATGGGTTGCTCAATTCCCAAATCTAATCGTTACACGAACTTTTTCAAAAGCCTATGGTCTAGCCGGGCTGCGAGTGGGTTTTGGTTTGTCCTCGCCATTACTCGCCAGTTATATGAATCGCGTGCGGCAACCCTTCAATGTCAGCGCCTTGGCTCAAGCCGCAGCTTGTACCGTATTGACTGACTTTGCGTTTCTACAAAAAAGTCGAGAGCTAAATAATGAGGGTTATGCGCAACTGGTTTTGGCTTGTGACGAGCTACAGTTGGACTATATCCCTTCTTTTGGAAACTTTATTCTGATGCGCGTTGCTAAAGATGGCGCAGGTGCGACAGAGATTTTTAATGACTTATTAAATCAAGGAATCATTGTTCGTCCCGTCGGGAGTTATGGTTTGCCCGCATGGTTGCGTATTTCGATAGGTCTGTCGGCTGAAAATAAAAGATTTATCGCGGCATTAAAAGCCATTTATGCAGCCAAACCAGATTTGTGGAAACAGGCTTTTTTACAAAAATAAGTCAATCAAGGAATTGTTTCCAGTGGGTCGTGCGGCCCGAATAAACCGTATTCGTAAAAATTCGATGCGATTGAGGCGGAGTAAAGTTGCGTCGTGCATAAATAATGACTGAACCTTTTAGAAAGACTTTTTTATGATGTTGATTCGAGTCCTTTCTATTTTTGGTTTGGGGTATTTTTTATCTTGTGGTCTGCGCGCAATTAACGTTGTCATTGCACCGCAGCTGAGGCATGATTTATCCTTGACCCACAGTCAATTAGGGGTTTTGTCCGCCAGTTATTTTATTGGTTTTACCGCTTTGCAATTGCCTATTGGTGTGTGGTTAGATCGCGGTTTGATGCGGCGCCTCTTAAGTATTTTATTGTGTATCGCCGCGCTGGGTAGTTTGATTTTTGCTTTAACTGATCACTTTGCGGTGGCAGTTTTGGGATGGGGATTGGCGTGGCCGCATGTTTTATGGCGCCATTGTCGGTTTATCGACGTTGGTATCATGCAGGGCTATTCAAACCCTTGGTCACTGCGACGCTGTGCGCGGGTACTGCTGGGGTGTTAAGCACGACGATTCCGACTCAATGGTTTGTTGCACATTACAGTTGGCGTATTTTATTTTTGGTCATTGCTGCTTTATTGATGTTGACCGCGGTTTTGAGTTTTTGGGCCCTGCGTCAGTCAGAAATACGCCATGCCAGTGCTACAAATAGTGAGGTGCAAGCGCCTTTTGCTTGGACGATCATTTTGCGACATCGACAATTCATGCGTTACGCCTTAGTGGCCTTATTGTTTCAAGGAGGTTTTAACGCGATGCAATCCTTGTGGTTGGGGCCTTGGCTTGTTGAGGTTGTCGGTCAAGGAGATCCTGCACTTTATGTCTTGTTGCTCAATAGCGTCTTGCTGCTTGCCTATCTTTTTTTAACGGCGCTGACCCGTTATTTAAGCCCTAAAGCAATCTTTCGTTTGATGATCAGCATGCTGGGATCGTCTGTTTTTGCCGGTGTCGCTCTGGGTTTTGTGTCGGGCAATATTTTTGTGTGGATGTTTTTTTGGAGTATTCTATTTTTTGGTGCGGCTGGTGGTGCTTTGATTCAAACAGAGTTTGCCACGCACTTCCCAAAAGAGATTGCCGGGCGCGTGAATACCGTTTACAACCTTATTATTTTTGGGGGTGGTTTTTTGATTCAAGCGGGTCTCGGTTTTTTTATTGATGGCTTGCAGTTGGTATCGGTAACGAGCGCGGATGCTTTACGCTACATTCCGCCGATGCTGGCGTGTTTTCAATCTCTCGCCTTGATCAGTTTTGTTCGCAAACCGCGATAATCTCCTCTTGTTGTATTGATCGCTGTGCCCCAATTCCCTTTACTTGAATTATTAAGCATCAGCAAACGTTATGGCACTAAGGCGGCGTGTCAATCGGTGCGGCTGAAATTATTTGCGGGTGAGATTCATGCCTTGATCGGCGATCATGGTGCAGGAAAATCGACGCTGACTCGAATCATCGCAGGTTTAGAGCGCCCCGATGATGGCGCGTTGTGCTGGGAGGGTATTCCGGTACATTTAC
>JAVKMA010000219.1:0-4027 GCA_031538685.1 Burkholderiaceae bacterium
GCCTGTGTACGCATGAACAAGTGCATTTGGCGGATGGTTTGTTAATGGACTTTGTAATCGAGTGCCCCAAACACAACGGTCGTTTTGATATTCGAGATGGCAAGGCGCTTTGCGCACCCGTATGCGTGAATTTGACGTGTTACCCCTGTTGGGTCGAAGAAGGGCAAATTTTGATTGAGTTAACTCAATAATTTTTAATGGCGGTCTTTATTTAGTAAAGATATTTATTTAAATGGTAACTATGTTGAATTTTCCGACTAATCGTAATTTTGATCTCGCATGTTTAGGGCGATTGGCCGTGGATTTATACGCCCAGCAGGTTGGTTGCGCATTGGAAGATGTGAGCTCGTTTGCTAAATATTTAGGCGGTTCTTCAGCCAATATCGCATTTGGTGCGGCGCGTTTGGGAATCCGTTCGGCGATGATTTCACGCGTAGGTGATGAACAAATGGGGCGTTTTTTGCTACAACAATTGCGTCAAGAAAATTGTGATGTCTCACAAGTACAAATTGATCCTCAGCGTTTGACGGGTTTGGTGCTGTTGGGACTTAAAGATCAGGACACTTTCCCTTTGTTGTTTTATCGTGAAAACTGTGCCGACATGGCCTTGGACGCTAATGCGATTGATGAATCCTTTATCCAACAATGTCGCGCCTTGTTAATTACCGGCACGCATTTATCAACGCCGACGGTATTAAACGCATCGAATAAGGCCTTGGTATTTGCCAAAAAACATGGTGTCATTCGAGTGTTAGATATTGATTATCGACCGGTGTTATGGGGTTTGACCAAGCGTGGTGATGGCGAAAATCGTTTTGTCGATAACGCCAAAGTGACGCATGATTTGCAGCAGCAATTGAGTTCCTTTGAGTTGATTATTGGCACTGAAGAAGAATTTCAAATAGCAGGTGGTCATGCCAATGACAGTCTCGCATCTTTGCGCGCCGTGCGTGCATGTACGAATGCGGTTTTAGTGTTAAAACGCGGCGCCTTGGGCTGTTCGATTTTCCCTGATCAAATTCCAGATGTTTTGGATGATGCTTTGACAATACTGGGTGAAAAAATCGAAGTTTTAAATGTGTTGGGGGCAGGGGATGCTTTTGCGGCAGGTTTGTTAAGCAGTTTATTGCAGGGCAAATCCTGGCAAGAATCTGCAGAGGTGGCCAATGCTTGCGGGGCGATTGTGGTTTCGCGTCACGCGTGCGCACCAGCGATGCCGACACCAGCTGAATTAATGCATTGGTTTTCGGGTAATCGTCATGTGAAACCCGATCAAGATCGTCACTTGGCGCATTTGCATCGTGTCAGTGCCGCGCGCTCAGAGTGGCCCAAAAAATCATTCTATAAAGATGCGGCATTGTTTGTTTTGGCGTTCGATCATCGAATTCAATTTTTTCAATTAGCGCAAAGTTTGGGCAAAACTGAAGTTGACGTGATCGCATTTAAGAAAGTGCTGTTTGAGGCCGTTTGGCAACTTTCAAAACAACCCGAATTAGCAGGAAAAATTGGTATTTTGGCCGATGATCAATATGGCCAATATGCGCTACAACATGCTACAGGGCAAGGGTGGTGGATTGGCCGTCCGGTTGAACGCCCGGGGTCTTATCCTTTGGAGTTTGACAATGATTTACCTGTGGCGACGCAATTGATTCATTGGCCCAAAGAACATGTGGTTAAATGTTTGGTGTTCTATCACCCTGATGATGCTCCGAGCATCCGCGCTCATCAAGAAGCGCGTTTGCTGGAGTTATGGCGCGCCACACGTATTAGCGGGCATGAGTTGTTGTTGGAGATTATTCCGCCAAAATCAGTCAATTCGTGTTCACTTGAAGATGTGATATTGCGCAGCATGACGCGTTTTTATAACTTAGGCTTAAAGCCGGAGTGGTGGAAATTACCGTTGATGGAGGCAGACAATTGGCCGCGTTTGAATCAGTTAATCCAAACCCGCGATCCATGGTGTCGTGGCATGGTGGTGCTGGGATTGAATCAAACCATGGCGCAATTATGCGAAGGTTTTTCTAAAGCACATGCGCCTTTAATTAAAGGTTTCATGATTGGTCGTTCAATTTGGCATGATCCTGCACGGGCCTGGCTGAACCAAGAAATTACCGATACACAAGCCATTGCGCAAATCAAAACAAACTTTTTATATTTAGTCGATGCTTGGCACAAACGTTGGGCTTGAGATCTTGAATGTCGCGAGATGATTGATTCTTAAGCCGATTTTCTACTCTTATTATTTTTCTTATTCTTATGGCTACTGTTCGCTTAACTACTGCCCAAGCGCTGACCCGCTACCTGTGCGCTTTATCGATTGCGGCTGATGATGCTCCGAATTCCGCCACGGTACCTTTTGTCAATGGCGTGTGGGCTATTTTTGGTCATGGCAATGTGGCGGGCTTAGGTGAAGCTTTATGGCAAACACAAGATCGTTTACCCGTGCTGCGTGCACATAACGAGCAGGCAATGGCGCACAGTGCGGTTGCTTACGCCAAATCGAATTTTCGGCGGCGCATCATGGCGGTTACGACCTCGATTGGTCCGGGTGCGACGAACTTAGTGACCGCAGCTGCGCTGGCGCACGTCAATCGTATTCCAGTGCTGTTTTTGCCCGGCGATGTATTTGCCAGTCGCATACCTGATCCGGTGTTGCAGCAATTAGAGCCCAATGAAGCCGGTGATATTTCGGTGAACGATTGCTTGCGTCCGGTATCGCGTTATTTTGATCGAATTACGAGTCCCGAACAATTGTTAAACGCACTGCCGCGCGCGATTTCAGTGTTAACTGATCCTGCGCAATGTGGCCCAGTCACCCTGGCTTTGCCGCAAGACGTTCAATGTATGGCGTATGATTTTCCAGCGTCGTTTTTCACGCCAAGGGTCTTACGTATTGCGCGGCCGCAAGCTGATCAAGCTCAATTACACGATGCCGTAAATGTCATCAAAACGGCCAAAAAACCAATCATCATTGCCGGCGGCGGCGTCTTGTATTCACATGCCGGTGCGGCGCTTGCGCAATGGGCCAGTGATTTTGGCGTGGGTGTGGCAGAAACTCAAGCGGGTAAAAGTTCATTGTCGTGGCAACATCCCTACAATTTGGGCGCGATTGGCGTAACGGGATCACCTTACGCCAATCAAAGCGTGCAAGAGGCCGATCTGATTATTGCGCTGGGGACACGTCTGCAAGACTTCACGACGGGTTCAAATGCTTTATTTAGAGGCAAAAAAATTATCAGCATTAACGTGCAAATGATGGATGCCTTTAAACAAAATGCTTTTCCCGTGGTTGCTGATGTGCAAGTCAGTTTGAATGCAATTCATCAATCTTTGCGTGAGGCCAATTGGCAGTCTGATCCTGCATGGCAGACTTTGATAAAAAGCAAGGCGCAACAATGGCGCGATCAGGTTAGCCAGATTACGCAAGACCCCAAGATAACGAATCCTAAAACCCAGGATTTGCCATATGACGCGCACGTCATCGGTGCGGTGCGTGATTCTCGAGCGGATAAGGCGATTCGCGATATCGTGGTGTGTGCAGCGGGAACTTTGCCTGCTGAACTGCATAAATTATGGCGTGCTGATCACCCTGGTGATTACCATGTGGAATACGGCTACTCCTGCATGGGTTATGAAATTGCGGCCGGTGTGGGCATCAAATATGCGCATCCAGAAGCGACTGTAATTGTGATGGTCGGTGATGGTTCGTATTTGATGATGAATTCAGAAATTGCGACCTCGATGATGTTGGGATTGCCCATTATTATTGTGGTTCAGGACAATCGAGGCTATGGCTGTATTAACCGTTTGCAAGGCGCGGCAGGTAGCGCCAACTACAACAATTTATTAACGCATTGCGTGCCCGAAAAAGGTGTTGATGTGATGATTGATTTTGCCGCTCATGCACGCAGTTTGGGCGCATATGCAGAAAAAGTTTTGGATATCACGCATATGAAAACTGCGATGCTAGCGGCGCGTCAACGTGGCGTGACCAGCGTTTTGGTGGTTGATACGACACCACATCAAA
>JAVKMA010000220.1:0-2133 GCA_031538685.1 Burkholderiaceae bacterium
ACCATGACCAGCACGCAAACAAAGTAAGCATGGCGATTCGATTCATTTTGCAGTGCTGCCAAGAGCTTGATATTATTATCAAGGTCCAATCCACTTGGGCTGAAACGACGTGATAAAACCCCCGGTGCGCCGCCAAGCGCGGTCACGCACAAACCCGAATCATCGGCCAAGGCGGGACAACCCGTATGTTGTGCGGCATGACGCGCTTTAGCCAGAGCGTTCTCCACAAAAGTTCCAAAAACTTCCTCGGCATCCGTGATCTGCCATTCACTTTGCGGGCGCACCTGCCAGGGCAATCCCTCTAAACTATCGGCCAGTTCGGCGACTTTGCCCGCGTTATTGCTGGCGATGACTAAAGTTTGCATGACATCAAGTTCTTAAGGGCTGTTCTAAAGTGCCCTAAATACTATGCCGCAATAGCCAAAGCTTCTTTTTGCGCACGAATCAATTGCCTAATACCTTGCCCTGCCGCATCTAACATTCGGCTTAATTGATTCGCGTCAAACGCCGCACCTTCAGCAGTACCTTGAATCTCAATAAACTGCCCCTCTTCATTCATCACGACATTCATGTCGGTATCGCAAGCAGAATCTTTCGCGTAGTCCAAATCTAAACAGACCTCGCCATTGACCACGCCGACCGAAATCGCGGCAATAAAATTTTTAATTGGCAACTTAGGCAGTACCCCCTTTTTCACCGCCTCGTTGAGCGCGTCATACACCGCCACCATCGCCCCCGTAATTGATGCAGTCCGAGTCCCGCCATCGGCTTGCAAAACATCGCAATCAAGCGTTAAGGTAAAGCCTGGCATCGCATCCAAATCAACTGCCATCCGTAATGAGCGGCCAATCAAACGTTGAATTTCTTGCGTACGGCCAGATTGTTTTCCCCGTACGGCTTCGCGATCCGAACGGGTATGCGTTGCGCGTGGCAGCATTCCGTACTCTGCCGTCATCCAACCAGTTGCCTGTCCGCGTAAAAAAGAGGGTAATTTTTGCTCTAATGATGCCGTACACAGCACACGAGTCGCGCCCATTTCAACTAAAACAGAACCTTCGGCATGATTGGTGAAGCCACGGGTAAAACGAATCGGGCGCAATTGATAAATCTGGGTCATAGTTCTATCGGTGTGTTAATCCATTGATTGATCAAAGCATCTGCTGCACGCAGACCTTCGCGTTTTAAAACTGAAAAAAATTGTACGGTAATCGACGCGCCCCAATTGGCGTAATGCTCCGTCACCATCGCTTGCGTTTTTTGCCAGTTAACTTGCCGCTCGCGCGAACTTAATTTATCGGCTTTGGTCAATAACAGCAACAAGGGTTTTTGCTGCACCGAAAATAAATCCAACAAAGCCCTATCGAGATCTTGCATCGGATGGCGTGCATCCATCAGCAGAACCAAACCGGAAATCTGCCTGCGTTGGGTCATGTAATGCGTTAATAATGTCCGCCATTTTTCTTGCATCGGACCATCGACCGCCGCGTAGCCATAGCCTGGCAAATCGACCAAAAGCCCGCGCATCGCAGTTTCATCAATCGCATCATTTCGATGTTGCGCAACGTGTCCGCCACCAATCGAATAAAAATTAATCGTATGCGTTCGACCTGGTGTTTTAGAGGCAAACGCCAATCGTTTTTGTTGGCATAACACGTTAATCGCGCTGGATTTACCGGCGTTAGAACGTCCCGCAAAAACGACTTCGGGCACGAGTGTTTCGGGCAGCTGATTGGGCAAAAATGCGCTTTTGTAGTAGCGCGCTTGCCACAGCGGCGAAGTCGTTGGTGCCACGTTAGAGAAAACTGGAATCGTCACAAATAATCACTATAAAAAATAATCAACACCGAACCAACACTTAATCAATACCTAACCAACAGCTAATCAACCCCATTACGACGACACCATTTTGCCGCACCATCTTGCTCATTACCTTGTCCATTACTGAGGCGCGATATTACTCGTGACAGGTCAAAGTCGTGACCTTAAGGGCATTTCTATAAATACAGAATGTGCGGATGAAGTGCGAGGCGCACAGCACACAGAAACCGGAGCGTACATACAGTACGTGAGGATTTCGCGTACTGCGCAACAAAGCAATTCGCCGCAAAAATGAATTGATAGAAGTGCCCTTAA
>JAVKMA010000221.1:0-2405 GCA_031538685.1 Burkholderiaceae bacterium
ATGGACGACGATATTCCATTTTAATGATTAGTCACGGGTTGCTTGTCATTCAAGTTCCCCTGAGTTGATCGTGGGGACTACACAGATTTAATTTTTGATCCTACTGCCATGCCTTATCACGCGCCGTTAAAAGATATTCGTTTCGTCATTGATCATTTAAGTCGCTGGTCCGAAGTTCGTACCCTACCGGCATTCACCGATATTGACGACGAGACAATTAGCGCGGTATTTGATGAAATGGCAAAACTTTGTCAAAACGTGTTAGCGCCCTTAAATCACTCTGCGGATAAAACACCTTCATCGTGGCAAGCAGGGAAAGTCACAACCAGCACGGGTTTCAAAGAAGCATTTGATCAATTTGTTAACGCAGGTTGGCAAGGTTTAGCGCACCCAACGCAATACGGTGGACAGGGTTTTCCTAAAACCTTGGCCTGTGTTTGTTCAGAAATGCTTAACAGTGCGAATCTTTCTTTCGCGCTATGCCCTCTTTTGACTGATGGCGCAGTTGAAGCATTGCTCGTTGCTGCCAGTGATGAGCTCAAAAACATTTGGGTACCGCTCTTGTTAAATGGTCAGGCAACGGGCACGATGAATTTGACAGAGCCTCAAGCAGGTTCTGATTTGGCCGCAGTACGCAGTCGCGCAACTGTGCAGACCGATAGTCGCTATCAGGTCTCGGGCAGCAAAATTTTTATCACTTACGGTGACCACGATTTAAGCGACAACATTGTGCATTTAGTGCTTGCTCGGATTGATGGTGCACCTGAAGGTATCAAGGGGCTTTCTTTGTTCGTCGTGCCTAAATTTGTTCTTAATGTCGATGGCAGTCGCGGCGATCGTAACGGAGTTGAATGTGTTTCGATTGAACATAAACTAGGGATTAAAGCAAGTCCTACCGCAATTTTAGAATTTACTAAAGCAACCGGCTATCTTGTTGGTCAAGCCAATCGTGGTCTGGAATATATGTTCACCATGATGAATGCCGCACGTTTTGGCGTGGGTGTTCAAGGTATTGCTGTCGCAGAACGCGCGACACAAAAAGCAGTAGCGTATGCGCGTGAACGCGTGCAAGGAAAAACACTGAGTGGCGTAAAGGGGATCATTGGTCATCCTGATGTCACACGGATGCTGTTAACAATGCGCGCCTTAACTGAAGGCTCACGCGCCTTAGCCATTGTCGCCGCGAGTTATTCAGACTGGATGCATCAAACGGATCAAACCGAAGTTAAAAAAGCACAAGCGATTTATGAATTTTTGGTTCCGATTGTGAAAGGATTTTCAACTGAAATGTCAATTGAAGTTGTCAGCTTGGGCGTTCAAGTTCATGGTGGAATGGGATTCATTGAAGAGACAGGCGCAGCGCAACATTATCGTGACGCGCGTATTTTAACGATTTACGAAGGTACGACAGCAATTCAAGCAAATGACTTGGTCAATCGTAAAACTTGGCGCGACAATGGAATAGTGGTTCGTTCATTGTGTCAAAACATCGTTGATATTGAGCACTCATTAGTGAGCAGCGCGCTCAACAATAACGAGCAACAACAGATCGCAAAAATCATTGCACAACAACTGACAAATGCCCGAAGTGCCTTGGAAGAAGTCGTCGAATTTGTGATTACGAATAAAGAGCGGCCTGGCGTCGTATTTGCTGGTAGCGTGAACTACTTGATGCTGACAGGAATTACTTTAGCCGGCGCACAAATGGCACGAGCATTTTTAGTTGCCTGTCAAAAAAATACAGAAGACACTATGTTTTACGAAGCAAAAATAAATACTGCATGGTTTTATGCGACCAGCATTTTGCCGCGATCCCGCGCCTTGGCTGACAGCGTTTTACAAAGTGGTCCATGCGTGACCAGTATGAACTCTGATTGGATTTAATTGGCGTTAACAGATTACTCTCAAAGTGCGCTCAACTTCTGAATTCAATAAACGCCTTGAGTTTATGCGCGCCGCATTGGCGGCCGCACAGGATGCGCAGAAGCACCACGAAGTCCCCGTCGGTGCGGTGGTGGTATATCAAAATAAAATTGTAGGACGCGGCTTTAATCAAGTCATTGCGCGTCAAGACCCCACTGCTCACGCTGAAGTGATTGCTTTGCGCAAAGCCGCACAACACCTCGCTAACTACCGTTTATCAGAATGCGATTTATATGTCACACTAGAACCTTGCACAATGTGCAGTGGCGCAATTTTTAATGCACGGATTCAAAACGTTTTTTATGCGGCTAAAGATGAAAAAACAGGCGTTGCCCAATCTGTTTTAAATTTATTTGATGTGCCACAAATCAACCCGCATAGCCAAATCAAAGGGGGCTTAATGGCGCAAGAATCTATTGCGCTGTTACAACAATTTTTCGCGACTCAACGCACAGCCGCATGACACATATTGGTCTATTTTC
>JAVKMA010000222.1:0-7725 GCA_031538685.1 Burkholderiaceae bacterium
CGTTCGGTGAGCGATCCTTTCCCGATCATTGCCTCGGGAACCTGGCACGGTGAAATAAGCCATGCCGCGCAGGGAGGATCAGGTTTTGGTTACGATCCTATTTTTTATCTACCCCAATTAGGTAAAACTGCGGCACAGTTATCGCGACAAGAAAAAATGCAGTTAAGCCATCGCGCTCAGGCAGTCACTGCTTTACGCCAGCAATTGATGGGATTTAGTAAATCGTGAATGAGTAAATTTTGAATGAGTCAGTGCTAAACAATTAATCAGTGCTAAAAATAGGCAGAATAAATGAAATAGTGGCGATTAAATTGCCTCAGCAAAAATCAGTTAAGGCTCTGGAGGAGTGATTTTTTAGTTGCCCTTGCGAATTTATTCGATTAGAATCTCGCCCTTTTCCGCTTTCCCAATTATTGGGTGGTTTGGCGTGATTTATTTAAGTAATGTAATTTAGTTTCTGGGTTATTAAGACATGGCAAATACTAAACAGGCAAAAAAACGTGCGCGCCAGTCGGTCGCATTGAATGAACATAATTCGGCTCAGCGTTCGCAATATCGTACTGCGGTCAAACGTGTGCGCACAGCGATTGAGGCGGGTAACAAAGCGGCTGCGGCTGCGGTGTATCAAGCGTCGGTTTCTGTTTTGGATTCGATCGCTGATAAAAACATTGTTCACAAAAACAAAGCTGCTCGTCACAAAAGTCGTTTAAACGCGGCGATTAAAGCGATGGGATTGGCATAATTTTTAGGGTGTTTAGCTCAGTTGGTAGAGCGGCGCCCTTACAAGGCGTAGGTCGGGAGTTCGAGCCTCTCAATACCCACCACAACACTGCTTGGCAAGTAAAAAGTCAGTAAGTAAAAATCAGTTAGTACAAACCAGTAAATACAAACCGATAAGCGCAGTGAGTCGCAAAGTAACATGTAGTGTCACAAGAGGAGCGGTAGTTCAGTTGGTTAGAATATCGGCCTGTCACGCCGAGGGTCGCGGGTTCGAGTCCCGTCCGCTCCGCCAACATAAATTTCTAAGTCATTGATTTAGAATGCAAAAAAGCCACCGAAAGGTGGCTTTTTGTTTTCAGGCTATACGATATTTGGGAACAATAGTGGTCTAGGACCTCAACTAGGATAGCGCAATGCACATCGCAATAGTCACATTTGACGGCTTCAATGAACTCGATTCATTGATTGTATTGGGCATTCTCAATCGCATCAAAAAACCTGATTGGCGCGTCAGTCTTTCCTGCCCAACACCGACTGTCACCTCTATGAATGGAGTCGTCTTGCAAGCACAGTCTACTTTGGCTGAAGCTTGTCAAGCGGATGCTGTCTTATTCGGTAGCGGGATAAGGACCCGCGATATTGCTGGTGACCAAAGCGTAATGTCTGAACTGAAGTTGAATCCGACAAGGCAACTCATTGGGGCGCAATGTTCGGGAGCATTGATGCTGGCCAAACTGGGATTTCTGAAGAGCATTCCGGCTTGCACCGATTTACTTACCAAGCCTTGGGTGGTAGAGGCCGGTGTCGATGTCTTGAACCAGCCTTTTTATGCGGATGGTAATCTGGCGACCGCCGGAGGCTGCTTGGCATCACAGTATTTGGCCGCGTGGGTAATTGCACGCTTTGAAGGTCTTGAAGCAGCAAAATCTGCTCTGCACTATGTGGCCCCTATTGGTGAAAAAGAGCTGTATGTTGACCGTGCCATGTCAAACATCACGCCGTATTTGCCAGCTTAATTTATGTCTGGGCGAAGCGGTTTTCTTGCTTGGGGAAGTCTTTTTGGCCTTGCGCCCTTGAACCCTTGATAAATAGCGCCTTGCTCTAGTCTTACTTTTTGGATATTGGCGTAATTAAAGAAGTGCGAGATCTGTTGCATAATCTGCGCGTTATTTCGATCATAAAAAATGTTTGTCATTCCTCCATTCCCTCATTGGTACACCTTGGATATTATTTTGGTGGACGATTTTTTGCATCTGCGCGCATCCGTTTAGGAATGCTTTGACGGCAAAAATACATCTATTGATACGCCGCTGAATCCGAAGTATTAATTTTTTCAAACAGCGTGCTGATTGAGTCAGATTTAGTCTCAATTAGTTGAGATCAAGGTCGATAGTGGGAGCCGAGTTTGTAGTTTGGCACCACACAGCGATGAAATGCGCCACCGTCCTAATTTCATTCAAAGCATTCCTTCTCTTAATGCGGGCCGTGATGGTTTACCTCATGTGTACCGCGTCATTTTGATGAATTAAAAAAGAGCATGCGCACTGCGCATGAATCGCTTGATGAGGAGTATCAAATGCGTCGTATCCCAGAACCATTTCGTATCAAAATGGTGGAATCCATTTCGTGTATTTCGCTAGAAGATCGTAGACAAGCCCTTGCAGAGGCGGGATTTAATCCGTTCTTATTGCGTTCTGATCAGGTCTATATTGACTTGCTGACCGACAGCGGCACTGGCGCGATGAGTGATCAGCAATGGGCTGGCATGATGTGTGGCGATGAAGCTTATGCCGGTAGCCGCAGTTTTTATGCATTGAAAACGGCAGTGGAAGATTTATTCGCGTATCCCTACACTTTGCCGACCCATCAAGGACGAGGTGCGGAACAAGTCTTGTTTCCAGAGTTGATTAAACGTTTGCCGCCCAGTTCTGACCGCGTCACTCCAGTATTTATTTCGAATTATCACTTTGACACGACCAAAGCCCATGTTGAAATTGCGGGCGCGCGCGCGATTAACGTATTGACGCCGACGGCGTTAGACACCACTGCTGCGCATGATTGGAAAGGTAATTTTGATATCGTCGGCTTGCGCCATGCTCTGGAGCAAAATATAGACCGCGTGGCGGCCGTCATTGCCACAATCACTTGCAACAGTGCAGGCGGTCAACCAATGTCGATGCAGAATTTGCGTGCGGCCAGTGCCTTGGCCAAACAGTATGATGTTTTTATGTTGATCGATGCCGCGCGCTTTGCTGAAAATGCGTGGTTCATTCAACAGCGCGACCCTGCATATCGCGACACCTCTTTGCAGGACATCGTGATGGAAATGTTTTCTTATGCTGATGCATTCACGATGTCGGCAAAGAAAGATGCTCTGGTCAATATTGGTGGTTTGTGTTGCGTGCGTGCGGATCAGGCTTTGTTTCAAGCGGTGCAGACACGAGCCGTGGCGATGGAAGGTTTTGTTACCTATGGCGGTTTGGCCGGGCGTGATATGGCGGCAATGGCGATTGGTTTGCGCGAAGGTTTAGATCGTGATTATTTGCACTATCGCATCGGTCAGGTCGCGTATTTGGGAGCACGTCTGCAAGCCGGAGGCGTACCGATTCAAACGCCGACGGGAGGCCACGCCGTTTTTGTTGACGCGAAAAAAATGCTGCCGCACATTGCACCCCAATATTTTCCCGCACACGCATTGGCCTGCGAGTTGTATTTGGAAGGCGGCGTGCGCGCTGTGGAAATTGGTTCTTTATTATTGGGACGCAATCCGCAAACGGGGGAGCAAGAAGTCTCGCCATTTGAATTGTTACGTCTAACGATTCCGCGTCGCGTGTATACCAACGATCACATGGATTACATCGCCGATTGTTTGACTGCACTGCTGCAACGTGCGAGCAGTGTGAAAGGAGTCAGGCTGATTGATGAACCAGCGATGTTGCGTCACTTCACCGCGCGTTTAGATTGGATAGATACGGAGTAGCAGATGACGCAGGGGGCAAGGCGGTCGATCAGATTACAGGGCAGTTCTATCAATTCATTTTTGCGGCGAATTGCTTTGTTGCGCAGTACGCGAAATCCTCACGTACTGTATGTACGTATGTACGCTCCGGTTTCTGTGTGCTGTGCGCCTCGCACTTCATCCGCACATTCTGTATTGATAGAAGTGCCTTACAATTTTTTAGTGGCAGGTTTAACCGCGTTAGGTTTGACGGCGTTAGGTTTGAGGTTGATTTGCCGAATACTCTGATTCAAATTACGGGCGGTCCGTTCCCATTCTAAAGTGTGCACTTTGTTGATTAATTGTGCGTCTTCAGGCTTGATACCGCGCAAGGGCGCGACTTTGCTTTCATCTAAGCTCGTCGGAAAGGGTTCTGGGGGGCCGATAAATGCGATCAGTATTTTTTCGGCCTGTGCACAATCAACTAGAAAATCATGCAGTAGCGCGAGTTTTTTGCGTGCGCCACTGCGGATTTGAATTTCCCACACCGTGCGATCACGGGTGATTGCAAATAAATTTTCGCCCCGAATTTGTGCCGCCAAAATCGCGGGTACTGAAAAGGTTTTGGTGTAGTGGCCGTATTGATCAGTAATTGACACCGTATCGCCGACAAAGGTCGTGTTTTTAATACGCCAATAGCGCGTGTCATTGCTGTAAATATTCATGATCAATTCGCTTGAAGTGAACTACCGGTCAATCTCAATAGCGCTTCGCGATATTTGTCGGCCGTTTGCGTAATGATATTTTGCGGCAAGCGTGGCGCAGGTATTTGTTTATCCCACATCAGAGATTCTAAATAATCGCGTACAAATTGTTTATCAAAAGACGCGGGCGACTGGCCAGCACTGTATTGTGCGCGCGCCCAGAATCTTGATGAGTCCGGGGTTAAGACTTCATCCATTAAATGCACGACACCCTTATCGTCTAGACCAAATTCAAATTTGGTATCGGCAATAATAATCCCACATGTATCGGTATGTGAGACTGCGCTTTGATATAGAGCGATGCTGATGCTGCGAATTTGTTCGGCAAGGTCATTGCCGATTTGATTTTGCATTTGCGCAAACGAAATATTTTCGTCGTGTTCGCCAATATTGGCTTTGAATGCGGGTGTAAAAATGGGTTCGGGCAATTGTTGCGCGAGCACTAATCCTTTGGGTAAATTGATTCCGCAGACCGCGCCCGATTGTTGATAGTCTTTCCATCCCGAGCCAATTAAATAGCCCCGTACGACCGCTTCGATCATGATGGGTTTTAAACGTTTAACGACTACCGCCCGACCAATCACTTGATCGCGCTCTTGCGCCGTAACGACTGATTCAGGGGCAATTCCCGTTAAGTGCGTGGGTAGTTTGAGTTTAGCGGCCAGTGTATTTAACCAAAAAGTCGACAGCTGATTGAGTACGCGCCCTTTATCGGGAATTGGGTCAGACAAGATCACATCAAAAGCCGATAGGCGATCGCTAGTCACCATGAGCATCGTGTGCTCATCAATGACATAGTTATCACGAACTTTGCCGCGCCCTAATAAAGACAAGCTATTAATTTGGCTGTCAAAAACGGTATCCACTGCGGTCACTACACTTACTCCTTAACGTAGGGTTTGTGGGTCGGCTCGCTGTTGTAAGGATAGCGGACGTGGCCATAGCGGATGATCAATACTGCGAGGGCCAAAAGCAGTATCGTCGCAGACACGGCGATCATACGAATTTCGCTGACCTCTTTGATGTCTAAGATCAAATACCGCGCTACCGCAACAATCGCGATATACAAAGGATAACGAACCGGCAATTTACCAGAGCGGAAGTACTGGCCAATCATGGCGAGAACTTCTAAAAATAAAAACATCAACAGTAAGTCCGTCAAACTGGCGCCGCCATTTTTAATGATGGTGACGGTTTCGTTGTACATGGCGTAAGTTGTCGCAAAGGCGATAACGAGCAGTCCCAGATACTCGACAACTGATAAACCATTGTCAAAGAATTTATGTAGTTTTTGAAAAATTTTTGATTCAATATTCATGTGTGAAAAGTAAAAATTTGAAATGAAAAATAAGACCTACTTGACGGAGGCATCAATCATCCACCAATGCACATGATTTTTAAACAGTTAGTGCTACCCACTGTTCCCATTTCTTCGCCCCAGGTAATGACGATGGTGTCACCTTTTTGGATCATTCCTTGCCCCAAAAGCACGCGCTCCACTTCGGCGAAGGAGTCGCTTTGTTGCGCTTGCTTTTTCATTAATAATGGGTGAACGTTACGGAACAGCGCCATGCGTAAAAGACTGTTCGCTTCGGTGGTCATCGCGACAATCGGAATGTCAATGTTTTGTCGGCTCATCCACAAGGGCGTTGAGCCCGATTCAGTCAACGCGACGATCATTTTGACACGTAAATGATAGGCAATGAACATCGCACCATATGCAATGGACTGATCGGTGCGCGAAAATTTTTTATGCATAAAGTCAGCATCTAATTGGTAGGTGTCAGCTTTTTCGGCCTCCACACAAATAGCATGCATTTGTTCAACGGTTTCGACAGGGTATTTTCCGGCAGCGGTTTCTGCCGACAGCATGACTGAGTCGGTGCCATCCAGCACTGCGTTGGCAACGTCAGAAACCTCCGCACGTGTCGGCACGGCGTTGTGAATCATCGATTCCATCATTTGTGTTGCGGTAATAACAAGTTTGTTGTGCTTGCGCGCTAACTTGATCATGTGTTTTTGTAATGCAGGAACCGTCGCATTGCCGACTTCAACTGCGAGATCGCCGCGTGCGACCATGATGCCATCGGAGACTTCGAGAATTTCAGTTAATAGGGGAATCGCTTCAGCGCGTTCGATTTTGGCAATGATGCGTGCTTTATGTTTGTATGCTTCGCCCGCAATATTGGAGAGCTGACGTGCCATCAAAATATCGTTGGCAGTTTTAGGAAAAGACACCGCTAAATATTCTGCCTTTAATTGCATCGCAGTTTTAATATCCTCCATGTCTTTGGCGGTCAGCGCTGGGGCGGAGAGTCCGCCACCTTGTAAATTGATGCCTTTGTTATTCGACAAAGGCCCGCCAATCTTCACGATGGTATGAATCTCGTTACCTTGAATTTTTTCTACACGTAAGACAATCAAACCATCGTTGAGGAGCAGTAAATCATCTTTTTTCAAGTCTCGGGGTAATTCTTTGTAATCCAAGCCCACGCGTTCTTGATTGCCTAATTCACCGTTCTGCCCCCAATCTGCATCAAGAATAAAAATTTGTTTGGGTGTCAATTCGATCATTCCGTTTTCAAATTTTCCGACGCGAATTTTGGGGCCCTGTAAATCAGCCATGATGGCAACAGGCTTTTGACAGATACGTGAAGCTTCGCGCACTAGTTCGGCGCGTTTTAAATGGTCTTCTGCTTCGCCGTGTGAAAAATTCAAACGCACGACATTGACGCCGGCGTTGATGAGACGAGAAAGCGTTTCTAAATCATTACTGGCTGGGCCTAATGTGGCCACTATTTTGGTTGCGCGCATGGTTAGAATTTGGCCATTAAAAAGATCATAAAAATCACTAAAAAGAGCAGTGAAGGTGAATCATATCGAGTAAGCAAATATCGGGTTTACAGCACTCAGAGAACTGCATTAAACAAAAATGCTTCAAGAAGTATTTTTAAAGGATCGAAAATGTAGGTAATAACACTCAGTCAAAAATTGAGTTGACAAAACTGAGTCCACGACATTCCACACGAGTCAATAATATTAAACAGATGATAACCAGAATTCATAAAATCCGGTTTCAAGATTTTGCGAT
The DNA here is from genome assembly GCA_031538685.1 of Burkholderiaceae bacterium. GTDB lineage: Bacteria > Pseudomonadota > Gammaproteobacteria > Burkholderiales > Burkholderiaceae > JAVKLU01. The sequence continues at coordinate 7,514 of JAVKMA010000222.1, forward strand.
GAAAATTTCGCAGATCAATATAGAATGGCTTTGCTAACTTACGATTCAGTGCCTGATTTAATTGATATGGCAGATGTCGTAACTCCGGTTATTTAAGTATGGTTTAGGTATGGTTTTTGATGCAATGGTCTCTTATGTTTGATTTTAAAAAATTTAGATTTAAAAAAATAGCGCTATTACTATTGATAACGTTAAGCAGCCTCGCGCATTCA
>JAVKMA010000223.1:0-5373 GCA_031538685.1 Burkholderiaceae bacterium
CGCTTCGGGTGCCAAAACAGTCAAAATGAAATTTGGTCATCACGGCGCCAATCATCCGGTCAAAGATGTGCGCACCGGACGTGTCTTTATTACCTCACACAATCACGGCTTTGCGGTTGATCAAAAATCTTTGCCGGCGCATTGTCAGTTAACACATATTTCCTTATTCGATAACAGTTGCCAAGGATTTATTCGTACCGACGCACCCGCGATGGCCTTTCAAGGTCATCCCGAAGCCTCTCCAGGGCCGACAGAAATCGTGCAATTATTCCAACAGTTTACTGAATTGATGAAAACACGATGATGGGAATTACAGATCTGTGGACTTATATCGCGGGGGTAATTGTCATTGTGTTATTACCCGGCCCGAATTCTTTATTTGTCTTGTCCGTCGCCAGCCACAAAGGCATAAGTGCTGGGTATCGCGCAGCCTGTGGCGTATTTGTCGGCGATGCCTTTCTAATGGCGGCGGCATCTTTAGGAATAGGAGCTTTATTTAAAACGCTGCCCTCGTTATTTTTTACGATCAAGCTTGTCGGTGCACTGTACTTGGCGTGGCTAGGTCTACAGCTATTAAATGCAGCGCGCCAACATCAACGCACGACCGTATCGGTTGAATCCAAATCGCTATCGACAATGGATAAACCATTTCAAAAAGCGCTGTTAATTAGCTTAATCAATCCGAAAGCGATTTTATTTTTTGCAACTTTTTTTATTCAATTTGTCGATCCGACTTACGCCCACCCCTTTCTTAGTTTTTTAATTTTGGGGGTGATCGGACAAACGGCCAGTTTGATTTATTTATCCTGTTTGATTTTTTCAGGCGTACATTTAGCACAGTTTTTTCGCCAACGTGTTTTTTTAAACGTATTAGGAAATGTGTTGGTGGGACTTTTATTTATTGGCTTCGCCGCACGTCTCGCCTTATCGCAGTTGTAATGTACTGTTCATCAAATTTATTATTTTTAAAGTTTTACTATGTCTAAACGCACAGATATTCACACGATTTTGATTATTGGTGCCGGCCCAATTGTGATTGGACAAGCCTGTGAATTTGACTATTCGGGCGTACAAGCCTGTAATGCCTTGCGTAGCGAAGGTTATCGTGTGGTACTGGTCAACAGCAACCCTGCGACGATCATGACTGATCCAGAAACCGCTGATGCGACCTATATCGAACCGATTACCTGGCAAACCGTTGCGCGCATCATCGAAGTCGAACGTCCTAAAGCCAAAGGGGGATTTGCGATTTTGCCGACTATGGGCGGACAAACTGCGCTCAACTGCGCCCTGGATTTACATCGTCAAGGTATCTTGGAAAAATTTGATTGCGAATTGATTGGCGCCAAACCGGCATCGATTGAAATGGCGGAAGACCGTCAATTATTTAAACTCGCCATGGCGCGTATTGGTCTGAACTCTGCGCGCTCTAGTATGGCTCACAGCTTGACCGAAGCCTCGCAAGTGCAACAAGATATTGGTTTTCCCGTGATCATTCGTCCCTCTTTTACTTTAGGCGGTACCGGCGGCGGAATTGCGTATAACGAAGAAGAATTCATCACCATTTGCAAACGCGGCTTGGATGCCTCGCCCAATAAAGAATTATTGATTGAAGAATCCTTAATCGGTTGGAAAGAAGTTGAAATGGAAGTTGTTCGCGATCACAAAGACAATTGCATTATTGTGTGCGGTATCGAAAATTTTGATCCGATGGGTATCCACACGGGCGACTCCATCACTGTCGCACCGATCCAAACGCTGACCGACAAGGAGTATCAACACTTGCGCGATGCATCGATTGCGGTCTTGCGCGAAGTTGGTGTTGATACTGGCGGTTCTAACGTTCAGTTCGCGATCAATCCAAAAGATGGGCGCGTGATCGTGATTGAAATGAATCCGCGCGTATCCCGTTCTTCAGCCTTGGCTTCAAAAGCCACTGGTTTCCCGATTGCCAAAATCGCGGCCAAGCTCGCGATCGGTTACACCTTGGACGAGTTGTCCAACGATATTACAGGTGGCGCAACACCCGCCTCGTTTGAACCGTCGATTGATTACGTGGTGGTGAAAATTCCTCGTTTCGCGTTTGAAAAATTTAAAGACGCTGACGATCGCCTCACCACACAAATGAAATCAGTCGGTGAAGTGATGGCAATGGGACGCAACTTTACCGAAGCGATGCAAAAAGCAATGCGTGGTTTAGAGATTGGCGTCGATGGCTTTAATGAACAAACTCAAGATATTGAAGTGATTCGTGGCGCATTGGCAGAACCGCGCCCTGATCGAATTTGGTTTATCGGTGACGCCTTTGCCAAAGGCTTAAGCCTGGACGAAGTCCATCGTTTAACCAATATCGATAAATGGTTTTTGGCGCAAATCGAATTTTTAATTGCCACCGAATTAAAACTGGAACAAACCACTTTAAACAATTTAAGTAAAAACGATTGGCGCGAACTCAAACGTCATGGCTTTTCAGATCGTCGCATTGCACATTTACTCAAAACCAAAGAAGATCAAGTTCGTCAAACGCGTCATAGCCATAACGTGCGTCCAGTCTACAAGCGTGTTGATACTTGCGCAGCAGAATTTGATACCAGTACTGCCTATTTGTATTCGTCATACGATGAAGAATGCGAAGCACGCCCCAGCAAGCATAAAAAAATTATGATTTTGGGTGGTGGCCCCAATCGAATTGGCCAAGGGATTGAGTTTGATTACTGCTGCGTTCATGCGGCCTTTGCCCTGCGTGATTTAGGGTTTGAAACCATTATGGTGAACTGTAATCCCGAAACTGTTTCAACAGATTACGATACTTCGGATCGCTTGTACTTTGAACCTTTAACCCTAGAAGACGTTTTAGAAATCATCGCGGTCGAACAACCGCAAGGGGTAATCGTGCAATTTGGTGGACAAACACCGCTGAAATTGGCGCTCGCACTAGAAGCCAATGGCGTGCCGATTATTGGTACCTCACCCAAAATGATTGATGCGGCAGAAGATCGCGAACAATTTCAAAAATTGGTACAGCGTTTGAATTTGCTACAACCGCCCAACCGCACCGCACGAACCATTGAACAGGCAATCACTCATGCTACTGAAATTGGTTATCCACTGGTAGTACGGCCCTCATACGTGCTGGGTGGACGGGCGATGGAAATCATCCACGAAGAAGCAGAACTCCATCGTTATATGCGCGAAGCCGTCCAAGTCTCTCACGACGCGCCAGTGTTATTAGATCGATTTTTAAATGACGCCATTGAATGTGATGTCGATTGCGTTTCGGATGGAACGGAAGTCTATATTGGCGGCGTAATGGAACACATCGAACAAGCCGGTGTGCATTCAGGCGATTCGGCGTGTAGCTTGCCCGTCCACTCTTTATCCTCCGCCACTGTTGATTTGATTAAGCAACAAACTCGAACCTTGGCACGCGCCTTAAATGTCATTGGTTTGATGAATGTGCAATTTGCGATTCAACAAAAAGATAGTGTCGATACCGTTTATTTACTAGAGGTCAATCCGCGTGCGGCGCGCACAGTACCCTTTGTTTCCAAAGCAATTGGTATTCCACTGGCCAAAGTTGCCGCGGCGTGTATGGTCGGTAAAACGCTCAAAGAGCAAGGCGTCATCAAAGAAATTACACCGTCTTATTTCAGTGTTAAAGAAGCCGTTTTTCCGTTTGTCAAATTCCCCGGCGTCGATACTTTGTTGGGGCCTGAAATGAAGTCCACGGGCGAGGTGATGGGGATTGGTAAAACCTTTGGCGAAGCGTTTGTGAAATCACAAATCGCCGCCGGTGCGCGCTTGCCATTACCCGCTAACAGCAAAGTATTTATCTCGGTCAAAGACAGCGACAAGCCACAGGTTGTGGATATTGCCCGAGATTTATTGCATTTTGGGTTCCGCTTAGCCGCTACACGTGGCACTGCTGCAGTCATCAGCGCAGCCGGTTTAACGGTCGAAGTCGTTAACAAAGTCACCGAGAGTCGTCCGCATATTGTTGACCTGATCAAAAATCAAGACATTGCCTTGGTCATCAATACTGTTGAAGAACGTCGTAATGCCATTGCCGACTCACGCTCAATTCGAACCAGTGCATTGACTGCTCGTTTAGAAACTCATACCACTTTGGCTGGCGCTCGCGCCATGATTGAAGGTATGCGTTATCTGGATAATATGAGCGTTAATACTTTGCAGGATTTGCACCGCCAACTCAATTAAATAGAGTGCGAACACCCTGCTCATACAATTCTATTTTCTTAATTATTCACTCTTAATTTTATGTCCACTCCGATTACGCTTCACGGCGCTAATTTATTGCGCAAAGAACTGGAGCGCCTCAAAAGTAAAGAACGTCCAGAGGTTATTAACGCGATTGCAGAAGCCCGTGCGCAAGGTGATTTATCCGAGAATGCTGAATACGATGCGGCCAAAGAAAAGCAGGGTTTTATTGAAGGACGGATTCAAGAAATCGAAAGCAAACTGGGTAGTGCGCAAATCATTGATCCAACCACCTTAAACGCGGATGGTCGCGTAGTGTTTGGTGCCACCGTCGAATTGGAAGCGGTTGCGGATGGCAAAAATGTTCGTTATCAAGTTGTGGGCGAAGATGAGGCAGATTTGAAAGAAGGCAAAATTTCATTTTCATCCCCTCTAGGTCGGGCCTTGATTGGTAAACGCGTTGATGATGAAATTGACGTCATTGCGCCATCGGGAACTATCGCGTTTCAAATTATCAATGTGGCTTATCTGTAATTTTTAACTTCATTTTGAATGACTAAATATGATTGAGACAACAACTGCCCGCACAACACCTACGTTTGCACAAAAAACCAAACGTTTTTTATTAAAGAGCATCCTCTCTTTATTGTTACTGCTCGTTGCCACGGGCGTGATTTATCTCATAGTGGCTTATTACTTTAGCTATTCAGAGGGTCAATCGGTTGGTGTCGTGCAAAAACTCTCGAAAAAAGGTTGGGTCTGTAAAACTTGGGAAGGTGAGCAAATTCGTTTAAACGCCAGAAATATCACAGTCCCTGAAAAATTTATGTTTGGCACGCGTGATGATGCTGTCGCTGAAAAAATCAATGCCAATTTAGGAAAAGAAATTATTTTGCATTACGAACAACATCGCGGCCTGCCCTCATGCTTTGGTGATACCGAATACTTTGTCACCAATATGACTATCGCCCCCTAAGTGTCCTTAAACGTCCCTAAGCGTCCCTAAACGTCTCTAGGCATTAATTGACTGACTTGATTCCGTGGGACGTTTTTATTTATCATCAGTGCAAAGTGGCAAGTGCGGCGATGTCGTGCCGCTGCCGATGGATTTGCACCGCCACTTATTGGTACTGAGACTCAGGCTCAACGAGGTCA
>JAVKMA010000224.1:0-8354 GCA_031538685.1 Burkholderiaceae bacterium
ACTGTGTATTGTTGGCGAATAGGTGGTCAAGAGAAGTAGCCATGATGGTTTTAATGAAACAAAATGATAAACAGAATGACGCCAACCATGAGGCTCCACGCGAAAGTGAGCAATTGCCGTAACAAATTTGGAGTCTGTTTTTGTGCTGGACTTAAGGCCTTCATATCCGCACGATTGGTTTGATCTTTGTTTTGTAGAAATTGATGCAGCAGACGCGGCATCTGCACCAAATATTTACTGTAATGAGGCGCTTCGTTTTTCAGTTGTCGCTTTAATGCCGGCCAAGCAATTTGGGTCTTCATCCAGTTTTCTAAAATCGGTTGTGCGGTTTTCCATAAATCCAGTTCGGGATCAAGCTCGCGTCCTAAACCTTCGATATTCAGCAGTGTTTTTTGCAAGAGTATCAACTGTGGTTGAATTTCGATATTGAATCGGCGCGAAGTTTGAAACATGCGCAGCAGCAAAGTACCAAACGAAATGTCTTTGAGCGGACGCGCAAAAATGGGTTCGCAACAGGCGCGTACGGCGATTTCAAACTCTTCCACGCGAGTGCTTTGTGGCGCCCATCCTGAGTCGATATGAATTTGCGCGACCTGGCGATAGTCACGGCGAAAAAAAGCTAAGAAATTGTGCGCTAAATAATCGCGGTCAGTTTGATTCAAAGTGCCGACGATGCCCAAATCCAAAGCGATATAGCGCCCTAATGTGGCCGGAGCGGTCGAGACCAAAATATTACCCGGATGCATATCAGCGTGAAAAAAACCATCACGAAAAACCTGCGTAAAGAAAATTTCAACGCCACTGGCGCCGAGTTTTTGCAAACTCACCCCCGCTTTGACTAATGCAGTGCGTTGCGAAATCGGCAAGCCTTCCATCCATTCCATCGTCATCACCATACTGGTGCAATAGTCCCAATAGACTTCAGGAACGATTAACACATCGCTGTCGATAAAGTTGCGGCGCAGTTGGCTGGCGTTGGCGGCCTCAAACATCAAATCCAGTTCTTGTTGCAAGTGACGTTCAAACTCACCGATCACTTCGCGCAAACGCAGGCGTCGTGCCGATGAGAAAAACCGCATGAGTAAACCAGCGAAGCGATACATCAGCGCGATATCGCGTTGTATGGTGCCTTTGATGTTGGGTCGCAAAATTTTGACTGCGACGTCTTGACCGTTGTGGAGTTGCGCCCGGTGGACTTGAGCGACGGAGGCCGCGGCGATGGGTGTCGCATCAAAGCGCGCAAACAAAGTTGTGATGGGTGTTTTCAGTTCTTGTTCAATCATTCGCATTGCGACCGCACTATTAAACGGGGGCACTCGGTCTTGCAATAAACTGAGTTCGTCGGCGATCTCGAGGGGAAGTAGATCACGTCGGGTTGAGAGAACTTGCCCAAACTTAATAAAAATTGGCCCTAAGTGTTCCAAGGCCAAACGGCAGCGTTCGCCTTTTGAACGCGTAAAGCGGCGCAAGCGCATCAAAATTAAAAAGTGATGCCAGCGACGGGGTGCCCACTGGGCCAATATTTTATCGACTCCAAACCACCACAGTACCGTAATAATTTTGAGTAATCGAAACATAAATCGCTTAGGTGTGTTTTTGTAAAGTTGTGTTTAAGTGCGTCTGTAAGTGTGCTCCTAAACGTGCTTCTAAACGTGCCACGGCATCAGACAGATTCAATAGGGTGGCATCGCGCTGCGCCATTTCTTCTTTGCTTACCAAGTATGCGCGTTCATCGCGCCAATAGTTTAGTTGATGTGCAAACAGTTGATTGGCCGCTTGAGGAATCATTTTTATGGAATGTTCAAAGCTGGCCCGCATTGCGGCTTGTGCCATCGGGAACATGCTATCAGGATTGGTGGGCCAAATTTGTTGCGGATCAATATCTTTAAACGCATGACCAACAGCCTCTAACAACCCTGCGTCACCAGAAATGTGCGCGCGCCGGCTGAACGCATCGAAGCCTTGTACCAGCCAGACAAAATCAGCGCCATTGATCTGTAAAGTCAAATCGGGTTTTGCATCAGGTACGGATGTCGATGAATGAGTGGATGAATCAGTTGATGAATCAGTTGATGAATTACTCAATGAATCAGTTGATGAATCAATCAGCCACTCGCCGCCCGCGCCAATCATTGTTGGTAATTTGACCCCCGCAATATCAAACAATACTCGACGCGAGGCCCAGGGCGCAAGATTCTTGCGTGCCTCATCATTTTGGAGACGGTTTAATAACTGAATAAAAAAATCAGTAGACATAAAAGAAACAATAAAAATGCCACTTTTCAGTGGCATTTTTGGGACTCAACAGAGTCGTAAAAAGACAGCAAACCAGCAGCTGAATGATTAACGCTGTTCAATCCCTGCCAATAACCAACCTCCCGAAGTTTTGCCTTTGCTCATATACCAAACTTCAGAAAATCCATTTGTTGGCGCATTGAGCGCCTCTTTAATCGTACCCGTTAATTGCACGCTGGCGACATATTCGATGTCAGTCGTGCGAATACCTAACAAGCGCGCTTCAACCGTAATCACTTCGGTGACGTTCACTGCGTTGCCACGATCTTGCAAATCAATTTTGATTTCCGCAAACATTTCATTGGTTGTGAATTCGCGCAAATCATTTAGATCGGATTTATCCCACGCCGCTTGCAAGCGAATGAATTGGGTTTTGGCTTGGCGTAAAAACGCAACTTGATCAAAGTCTGCGGGAATCGTCCAATCAGATTCAGGAGCAGAGCTAGAAGATGCCGTTTGTCCTAATCCAGAGCCAATTTCAGGTGTTCCACTGGTAACCGGTGGCGCGCTATAGGCTTGCGCTGGCGCAGTCGGTGGACTCGTGGGCTCTGCTTGGTTGTAGGCGTAAGGCCCCGCTTGTGCCTCTTTACGACGATTTAAAAAACGCATCAAAAACATGATGGCAAAAAACGCCAGACCGACCATCAACAATGTTGAGAGTATGCCCCCCATCATCGACCCCATACCTAAAGACGAAAATAATGCGCCTAAACCGAGTCCCAATAATGCGCCACCTAAAATGCCTTGCCATGCTGGGCGAGGTTTTGCCACGGCTCCTGGTTGTGATGTTGGTGCGCTTGGGCGCGCAACTTCTGCGGGGCGTGAAGGTGCGTTATAGCTTCGTCCAATCGTGCGGCCACCTCCTAAACGTCCTGCTTCGGCATCAAAATGTAAGGCCATTAAAGGCGCCAATAGCAATAAAAAGACAGATAATTTTTTAACCATTGAATACTCCTAAAAAATACCAGAGAAAGTTCTGGCAAACATTAAAACACTAGGTGACGCTGATTATATTAACTACCGGAATATTAACTTCCAGAGCACTGCAAAACGTTTGAAACAAATCGGTCTCGCGCCACATCATTTGTTTATTAGACTGAAGTGCGGAAAAATGCACTACTGACTATTTGAGGCTTTCTAGAACTTTACAGTCATTAAATGAAAAATAAATGAAAACCAATTGTTTAAGCCAGAAATTTCTATAGTTTTTCCAGACTTTATCAGGGAGTGTTTCGTACGTAAATTTATTAGACTGTTTTAATGCCGTGGTGCAATGCGACGACACCCATTGTTAAGTCAGTATAGCGGACCGGTGAAAACCCCGCCGCTTCCATCATTTGTTTCAAGGCCTCTTGGGATGGATGCATGCGAATTGACTCGGCTAAATAGCGATAGCTTTCGCCGTCTTTGGCCAACAAGTCACCCAGTTTGGGCAAGATGTTAAAAGAGTACCAGTCATAAACTTTGCGCAAAGGTTCAAGCACTTGTGAAAACTCCAAAATCAATAAACGTCCCATTGGTTTTAGCACGCGCTGCATTTCGGCTAGGGCCAAATCTTTGTGCGTCATATTGCGCAAACCAAAGGCAACAGTGACGACATCAAAATAACGGTCAGGAAAGGGCAGGCGTTCAGCATCGCATTGGATGCAAGGCGTGATTACGCCGGCGTTTATTAACTTGTCGCGGCCGTGTTCCAGCATGGCGGCGTTGATGTCGGTAGCAAACACCATTCCTGTTGGGCCAACTTGAGGGGCAAAAGCCCGCGCTAAATCAGCGCTACCACTGGCAATATCTAATACACGTTCGCCATTTTTAACGGCGGCTTGCTTGACGGTAAACCATTTCCACGCACGATGCATTCCCATAGACATGGCATCGTTCATTAAATCATAGTTGGGTGCGACAGATGAAAAAACAGCCGCCACTTTGGCTGCTTTTTCTTTTTCGTCAACGGTAGTAAAGCCAAAATGAGTATCAGACATCGCGGTGCACACTGAAAAAAGATCGCAAATCCTACCGTACATCACTTGTGGCATGGCAGAATGCATGATTGAAGCGATATTGACCGCACGGCGAGTTTTTGATTTATTCCCAATTCAGTGAACCACCGACTTGATAATCCAAAACACGGGTTTCAAAGAAATTGCGTTCTTTTTTCAGATCGGTCATTTCGCTCATCCACGGAAATGGATTTTCTTCGTTGGGATAAAGCGGCGCCAAACCAATTTGTGTGGCACGACGATTGGCGATATAGCGCAGATAGCTTTTGAACATCGGCGCATTCAAACCCAATACACCGCGCGGCATGGTGTCTTCCGCGTAACGGTATTCCAATTCAATCGCACGTTCAAACAGGCCGACCAATCCTTGACGGAACTCGGGCGTCCATAAATGTGGATTTTCCAGTTTGATCGTGTTAATCAAATCAATCCCAAAATTGCAGTGCATCGATTCATCGCGCAAAATCAATTGATATTGTTCAGCCGCACCAGTCATTTTGTTTTGTCGTCCCATGGCTAAAATTTGGGTAAAGCCGACATAGAAAAACATGCCCTCCATGATGCAGGCAAAAACAATTAAGGAGCGCAATAACTTTTGATCAGCCTCCATTGTTCCGGTGTGAAAATGCGGGTCCGTTAAGGTTTCAATGAAAGGGATGAGAAATTCATCTTTATCACGAATCGAGGTGATTTCTTGATAAGCATTAAATACTTCGCTTTCATCCATGCCTAAAGATTCAACAATATATTGATAGGCGTGGGTATGAACGGCTTCTTCAAAACCTTGGCGCAGCAAATATTGACGGCACTCAGGCGCGGTGATGTGACGGTAAGTCCCCAGCACAATATTATTTGCCGCTAGCGAATCGGCAGTTGAGAAAAATCCCAAATTACGTGTGATGATGCGACGTTCGTCTTCGGTTAAACCGTTGGGATTTTTCCACAATTCGATATCGCGCTGCATATTGATTTCTTGCGGCATCCAATGATTAGCACAGCTGTCTAAGTATTTGTCCCAAGCCCATTTATATTTGAATGGCACCAATTGATTGACGTCGGTTTTACCGTTGATGATTCGTTTGTCCGCAGCTTGTACTCGTTTGAACGCTTTATTGGTATCGTTTGCGGGTTCTGCGGGTAATAAATTGATTAAGGGATTTGGTGTGATTTTTGGTGCTAGTGGTGTTGCTGGTGCTGTTGGTGTAATAACAGCGACTGCAGATTCTTCATTCCATGACAACATATAAGCTCCTGTTTAAATTGTTTAATGAGCGCGCTTTTGCGAACGGCTCATTGAACTGAAAAAGTCATTAGGACACTTCTATAAATACAGAATGTGCGGATGAAGTGCGAGGCGCACAGCACACAGAAACCGGAGCGTACATATAGTACGTGAGGATTTCGCGTACTGCGCAACAAAGCAATTCGCCGCAAAAATGAATTGATAGAAGTGCCCATTACACAATCAATACAAACTTACTGACAAGCTTCGCATTCTTCAAATCCGGCGTCACCAGGACGCATCGCACAGACCATACCTTCGGGGATCGTGATCGGGTCTGAAGGTTGCGGCGTACGGATCTTGTTGCCGGACAGTTTTGAAGGTGCGGATGCCGTACCCAAAGACGCGCCCGAACTTGCTACCGTATTTGTTGCTGTATTGCTCATTCCTGTACCACCAGCACTTTGACTCACCGCGTTCAGTTTGCCGCGTTCAATTGTCGACTTCTCAATATCGGTTTTACCAACAGTGCGTAAATAATAAGTCGTTTTTAAACCACGTAACCACGCCAATTTATAGGTATCGTCAAGTTTTTTACCCGATGCGCCAGCCATGTAAATATTTAAGGATTGTGCTTGATCAATCCATTTTTGACGACGCGAAGCGGCTTCCACTAACCAGGATGGATCAACTTCATACGCGGTCGCGTACAGTTGGTGAAGCGGTTCAGGAATACGGTCAATTTTGACTAAGCTACCATCAAAATATTTCAAGTCAGAAACCATCACTTCATCCCAAATGTTTAATTCACGCAAGTCGCGAACTAAGAATTCGTTGACTTCAGTAAATTCACCCGACAAATTGGATTTTACATACAAGTTGCGATGATTGGGTTCGATGCTCGGCGATACGCCAATAATATTGGAGATGGTTGCTGTTGGCGCAATCGCGACGCAGTTGGAATTACGCATTCCGTCTTGAGCAATTTGTTTTTTGAGCTTGTCCCAATCCAAAGTCGTGCTGCGGTCAACTTCTAAATAACCTTGACGTTCGATTTCTAATTGTGCCAAAGTATCGTGTGGCAAAATGCCGCGCTGCCAGGTTGAGCCTTGATAACTGGCGTAAGTACCGCGTTCTTTGGCCAACAATGACGACGCTAAATACGCGTAATAACAGAGGGCTTCGGTACTTCGATCTGCGAATTCGACGGCGGCTTCTGAGGCATATGAAATTTGCATCATGTGTAAAGAATCTTGAAACCCCATCATTCCCAAACCAACCGGACGATGACGCAAGTTCGATACACGGGCTTTACCGACTGCGTAGTAGTTGATATCAATCACGTTATCGAGCATTCGCATTGCCGTGGTAATCGTTTTTTGCAGTTTGGCGTGATCCAATTTTTTATCGCTGATATGCGCAGATAAATTCACTGAACCCAGATTACAAACGGCGATTTCATCCGCACTGGTATTGAGTGTGATTTCGGTACATAGATTCGACGAATGCACGACGCCCACGTGTTGTTGGGGTGAGCGGATATTGCAAGGGTCTTTAAAGGTAATCCAAGGATGTCCTGTTTCAAATAACATTGAGAGCATCTTGCGCCATAAATTGATCGCCGGGACCGTTTTGTACAGTTTGAGATCACCGCGTTGCGCGCGTGCTTCGTATTCGGTATAGGCGATTTCAAATGCGCGACCATATTTGTCGTGCAAATCGGGAACGTCAGACGGTGAAAACAAAGTCCAATCTTTTTGTTCCATTACCCGCTTCATGAATAAATCAGGGACCCAATTAGCGGTATTCATGTCGTGAGTACGGCGACGATCATCGCCGGTGTTTTTACGTAACTCTAAAAATTCTTCGACGTCTAAATGCCAGGTTTCTAAGTAAGCACAAATCGCGCCTTTGCGTTTGCCGCCTTGGTTGACTGCCACTGCAGTGTCATTAACGACTTTTAAGAAAGGCACTACGCCTTGTGATTTACCGTTAGTGCCTTTGATGTGGGCACCCAGAGCGCGTACCGAGGTCCAATCGTTGCCCAAGCCCCCTGCATATTTGGCGAGTAAAGCGTTGTCTTTGATGGATTCGTAAATACCATCTAAGTCATCGCTGACAGTCGTTAAATAACATGATGACAACTGTGAACGCAGCGTCCCGGAATTAAATAAAGTCGGGGTAGAACACATGAAATCAAAGCTGGAAATTAAGTCATAAAACTCAATCGCACGTGTTTCTCTGTCAATTTCATTTAAGGCCAAACCCATCGCAACACGCATGAAAAAAGTTTGCGGCATTTCGATACGTTTTTCATCAATGTGCAAAAAATAGCGGTCGTATAAGGTTTGCATACCGATGTAACCAAACTGTTCATCACGCTCGGGTTTTAAAGCAACGGCTAAACGCGCTAAGTCAAAACGTTCTAATTCTGGATTGATCAGTTGGGCTTCAACCCCTTTTTTAATTAAACGGGCAAAGTTTTTTTGATATTCTGCCGTGCGGTCGGCTTTGCTCGCTTGAGTCGAAGGGATTCCAAAGACTTCTTCTTGAATTTGTGCAATTAACAAACGCGCAGTGACGTAGTTATATCCCGGTTCACGTTCCATCATTGTGCGCGACGACAAAATCAAGGATTGATTCAACTCGTCTGGCGTCATGCCATCGTAAAAATTCTTTTCTGCTTCGCGATAAATCGCGTCGGCATCAACGTGCGAAATATTGCTCGTTGCCGCTTTAATAAGCTCCTGTACGGCACTAATATCCAAAGCGATTTTTTGTCCATTGACCATTAAACGCGGTTGAGGCAATTGATGGCTACTGGTTTTTGAGGCTGG
>JAVKMA010000014.1:0-2125 GCA_031538685.1 Burkholderiaceae bacterium
GCGATCGCGCACCGCACGCTGCCCGTGGCGCGCGAATTGTGATGTGATGCAGTCGTTAAACCAACTCACGGGCGTTGCTCTTAAAAAGGAAGTTATTCAATGGCAAAAGAAAAATTTGAACGCACCAAACCCCACGTCAACGTGGGAACCATTGGTCACGTTGATCACGGCAAAACAACGCTGACAGCGGCAATCACAACCGTTTTAGCGGCCAAATACGGCGGACAAGCCAAGGCCTACGATCAAATCGACGCTGCGCCCGAAGAAAAAGCACGCGGCATTACGATCAACACCGCCCACGTCGAATACGAAACCGCCAATCGCCACTACGCACACGTGGACTGCCCAGGTCATGCAGACTACGTCAAAAACATGATTACAGGCGCAGCCCAAATGGATGGAGCCATCTTGGTGTGCTCTGCCGCCGACGGCCCCATGCCCCAAACCCGCGAACACATCCTTTTGGCCCGCCAAGTTGGTGTGCCACACATCATCGTCTTCCTCAACAAATGCGACATGGTCGATGATGCCGAGCTGCTAGAGCTCGTTGAAATGGAAGTGCGTGAGCTACTCTCCAAATACGACTTCCCGGGCGACGACACCCCCATCATCCACGGCAGCGCAAAGCTGGCTATGGAGGGCGACAAAGGCGACCTAGGCGAAGGCGCCATCTTCAAACTTGCAGAAGCCATGGACACCTACTTCCCGCAGCCAGAGCGCGCGGTAGACGGAACCTTCCTCATGCCAGTCGAAGATGTGTTCTCCATATCGGGACGCGGAACCGTGGTAACGGGACGCGTTGAGCGCGGCATCGTCAAAGTCGGCGAAGAGATCGAAATCGTAGGCATCGTTGACACCGTCAAAACCACCTGTACGGGCGTGGAAATGTTTCGCAAGCTACTAGACCAAGGTCAGGCGGGCGACAATGTCGGCATTTTGCTGCGCGGCACGAAGCGCGAAGAGGTGCAGCGCGGGCAAGTGCTGTGCAAGCCAGGTTCAATCAAGCCGCACACCCACTTCACAGGCGAAGTCTACGTACTATCCAAAGATGAGGGTGGACGCCACACACCATTCTTTAACAACTACCGTCCGCAGTTTTACTTCCGCACAACGGACGTGACGGGTGCGATTGAGTTGCCAGAAGGAAAAGAGATGGTGATGCCTGGTGACAACACAGGAATCACGGTCAAGCTGATTGCGCCGATTGCGATGGAAGAAGGTTTGCGTTTTGCTATCCGCGAAGGTGGACGTACCGTCGGCTCTGGCGTTGTTGCAAAAATTTTGGCTTAATAAATAAAGAGAAAGTAGGGGCGTAGCTCAATTGGCAGAGTGTCGGTCTCCAAAACCGAAGGTTGGGGGTTCGATGCCCTCCGCCCCTGCCACAGTTTGTAAGCAGACTGTGGGTGTGAGTCAAAAAAGAATTTAGCAGAAAGAATTTGTGGCCAATCAACCTATACAAACAGTTAGCAGTGCTGCCGACAAAAGAAAAATCTACGGATCTTTGTTTTTGGTGCCAGTGTCGATTGTTGGCTTTTATTTTTTAGATAAGCAGGGTGCTTTAGTTCAATGGGCGGTGCTTTTTTTTGGTTTGGCTGCGGCTGTGGTTTTGTATTTGCTATCGGAGTCGGGCAAAGAGTTTGTGGGGTTGCTTCGTGACTCATGGCGCGAATTAAAAAAAATTGTTTGGCCTACTCGCAAAGAGGCGATTCATCTCACGCTGTATGTTTTTGGCTTTGTGGTGCTAATGGCTTTGGCGATCTGGATGACAGATAAGATTATTGAGTGGGTGCTTTACGACCTTATTTTGGGCTGGAGAAAATAATGAGTGACAAAGCAATGATCGATTCTGTGACTCCGCTGGATGGTAGATTGGCTGCGCCATCTAATCCTGATATGCGTTGGTATGTGGTGCACGCTTACTCCGGTATGGAAAAGGCGGTTGAGCGCAATATCATGGAGCGCGTTGTTCGCGCTGGCGTTGAATCTAAATTTGGACGCATCATGGTTCCCACCGAAGAGGTGGTGGAGATGAAAAATGGCCAGCGCAAAACGACTGAGCGCAAGTTTTTCCCGGGTTATGTTCTGGTTGAGATGATCATGGATGATGAGTCGTGGCATTTGGTGA
>JAVKMA010000015.1:0-7185 GCA_031538685.1 Burkholderiaceae bacterium
CAGTCGTATTTGCAGTCGTATTTGCAGTCGTATTTGCAGTCGTATTTGCAGTCGTATTTGCAGTCGTATTTGCAGTCGTATTTGCAGTCGTATTTGCAGTTACAGATACATTTGCAGAATCCCCAGCCGCAATCGTCGAAACAACTGGCGCAGCGTGACTGTGCGCATGTCCGTCCTGTTGGGCTCCCGCCGCCGTATCGCCCAGCACGCGCCAAGCCAACAGCGATCCTGCCACCACGAGGGCAGTTGCCAGCACGCCATAGCGCCATGCGTTTGTAGCGTTTTGCGCTTTGTCGCCCATCACGTACATCGCCCAAACGCTCAGTGCAAAACCCAGCGGAACAACCCACAGGCTGCGCTGCGGTGAGTCGGGGAAATGCTGCAATCCGCCCGTAAAAAATCCAATTCCAATCGCAAAAATAATGGGGAAAAAGATAGAAAAAACGATGCCAGAGCCCAGCACCTCACGCCACTTTATTGCCGCAGTGGGATGCTTGCGCATTTCCAACCATGCGCCAACCAGATAGAACAATACGCCCAAGCCAGCCGTCCACAGCGAACGGGTTTCGCTAAAAAATCCGTGGTTGACCGCGCCCGCAATAAAGCTAATGCCACCGTACTTGAAAACGGTTGAAAGATGGGTGAGTGAAAAGTTCATCAAAATATCCTTAGAGATGAGAACAGGGGCTGATGATGGCGGCTTGCGGATTGTGGATTACAAGCCGGTCGCGATTATAGACATCAAGCATGTTGCCCTTGTTTGCACTGCGCATCAAACTAATGTGCGCAAGATCGCAAGCCGCCGCCCACTTTTGAACTTATTCTTGCGCTCCATAAAACCAACCATTCAGGTTGAAAAAAAGGGAGACAAAAGATGCAAACTCATACCAAACGCAAAGTGGATCCGATTACCTTGGCCGTGATTCGCGGGGTTCTCGAAACGACGCAACGAGAAATGTCAATCACGCTGGAGAAAACGGCGCGGTCCAGCGTGTTCAACGTCGCGCATGACTACAGCAACGCCCTGTTCAATCACCGTGGCGAGATGATCATCCAGGGTCAGGACATCCCGATTCACTTAGGCGGTCTGATGCCCGCCATGAAGGCCGTGATTGCCGCCCTCGGTGACGACGTGCATGACGGTGATGTGATTTACCACAACGACCCCGTGATGATGGGCAGCCACATTTTGGACTGCTGCATGTACAAACCCGTGTTTGTGGAAGGGCGTTTGATGTTCTGGAGCGTATGCAAAGGCCACGTCGCCGACATTGGTGGCCCTGTGCCGGCTGGCTACAACCCCAATGCCACGGAAATTTACGCCGAGGGTTTGCGCATTCCCCCCATCAAGCTTTACGAAAAAGGCAAGGAGCGGCGCGACGTCATCAACTTTTTATTGGCCAATGTGCGTTCGCGCCGCGACTGGGAAGGTGATCTGCGCGCCCAGCTAGGCACGGTTCAAATCGGCGAGCGCAACATGATCGCCCTTTGCCAAAAATACGGCAGCGCGCAGGTGAGTGATTGTCTGGACGAACTCATGGATATGGCCGACCGCTCCATGCGCACGCTCATCCAATCCGTGCCTGACGGCGTATATGAAGCCAGTGCCATTTTGGAGGACGCAGGTCACGGTCTGGGCGAGCTGGAAATTCATGCCAAAGTCACCATCGCCGGCGACACCTGCCACATCGGCATTCAAAGCCCGCCACAAGTGCCCTACTTCATCAATTCGTATGCGGGCAATTCCTATTCCGGCGTCTACCTTGGGCTCATGATGTTTGCCAAAGTCGCGCCACCTTATAACGAAGGTCTGTACCGCTGCGTCTCGGTGGACTTGGGCCCCAAGGGCACCTTGTGCAACGCGCAAGAACCCGCTCCGCTTGTGAACTGCACCACCACGCCCATGGAAACCCTGTGCGACGCGGTTCGTCTGGCGCTGGAAAAAGCCGCGCCCGATCGTGCCGTGGGCACTTGGGGGCATTCCAGTGGGGTCAACATTGCCGGACGCGACCAACGCACCGGCGAGGACTACGTCACCATGGTACTAGCCTCTTTAATCAGCGGCGCCGGCGCCACATCCACACAGGACGGCTGGAATGCCGTGGGCCCTGAGTGTTGCTTTGGTGCGCTCACCTCTGGGGACATCGAAATTCTGGAGTACAGCTACCCCATTCAAATCCATCGTTACGGTTTGGTGCGCGACAGTGGCGGTGCTGGCCTGCGTCGGGGCGGTTGCGCCACCGAGTGGGAAGTCGAACCGCTGGACCACGAAATGACTGTGGTGAGTTTTGGCGAAGGACGCCACCACCCCGCGAGTGGTGCCAATGGGGCCAGCAGTGCCTGCGAACACCTCAAACTCGGTCGCATCGAGCGCAAGGAAGGCGACGCGGTGCTGGAGGTCATGCGCAGCAATGCCATTCTCAGCGTGCGCCCTGGCGAACGGGTATCAACCACCAATCCGGGGGGCGGCGGCTGGGGCAATCCGCTCATGCGACCGATCGATCAAGTGGTCTACGACGTGCGCAACGGTTATGTATCAGTTGAGGCTGCCGCCGCAGAGTATGGCGTGCACGTCGATTGCCGCACCTGGACCGGTCAAGCTGTAGGAACTAGATTAAAGGAGTTGACATGAACTATCGCCTTGGAGTGGACGCGGGTGGCACTTTCACCGACTTCGTGCTGGCCGATGACGCTGGTCACATTCATCTTTTCAAAGCCACCTCTACGCCCGAAGATGGCACCAAAGCCATTGCCGAAGGCTTTGCCCAGATCGCTGAAACCATGGGTATCCCAATGGCCCGCATCCTGGAACAAACCGAGCTGTGCGTCAATGGCACAACCGTCGCGCTCAACGCTTTGATCCAGCACAAAGGGGTCAAAACCGGTCTGCTGTGCACGGCGGGTCATGAAGATTCCCTGGAAATTCGTCTTGGCCACAAAGAAGAAGGCTATCGCTACGATGCCGAATATCCGGCCGCGCGCATCTTGGTCGATCGCCATTTGCGTGTGCCAGTGCGTGAACGCGTCATCAGCGACGGCACGGTACGCACGGCTTTGAATGAAGACGATGTACGCGCCGCATGCGAATTGTTTCGCCGTGAAAAAGTGCACGCCGTGGCGGTGTCTTTTCTGTGGAGCGTCGCCAATGATGCGCACGAAAAACGGGCCGCGCAGATCGTACGGGACATGCTGCCTGGCGTGTACCTCTCGGTGGGTACCGAGGTATTCCCACAAATGCGCGAATACACCCGCACCTCCACCACCGTCGTCAACGCCTATCTGGGGCCGGTGCTCGCCGCCTACGTGGACAGCATCGATGCGTTCTACAAACAAGCGGGTGTGAAAGTGCCGGTGCGTTACTTTCAGTCCAACGGCGGCATGGCCGCACGCGAGGCCATGGTTGGCCGCGCCGTCAACGCCATCAATTCTGGCCCAGCCTCCGCCCCTATGGCGGGGCGTCATGTGGCCAAGCCGCTGGGATTTGATAATTACATCACCGTGGACATGGGCGGCACTTCGTTTGACATCACCTTGACCAAGGACGGCAAAACCAACGTCAGCAAAGACATGGACTTTTTGCGCTACCGCATTGGTTGCCCCATGATCCAAGTGGAAACATTGGGAGCAGGCGGCGGCTCAATCGCCTGGATCGACAGCATGGGCGTGCTCAACGTAGGGCCGCAGTCTGCCGGTGCCAACCCGGGGCCTGCTTGCTACCAGCGTGGCGGCACACTGCCCACGGTGACCGATGCCAACGTCACGCTGGGTTACCTCAACCCCGAACACCTGTTGGGCGGACGCTTAAAGATAGACGCCCAAGCGGCGCGGCGCGCCATAGAGCAGCATGTGGCCAAACCCCTGGGTATCAGCGTCGAGCAGGCAGCTTTTGGTATCTTTAGCATTGTCAATAACAACATGGTCAATGGCATACGCCGTGTGTCCATCGAACGCGGCTACGACCCGCGCGATTTCGCTTTGATCGGCGCCGGTGGTGCGACCGCACTGCACATCACGGCGCTGGCGCGAGAAATCGGCATCAAGTCCGTTTTGGTGCCCAAACTGGCGTCGGGGCTGTGCGCCTTTGGGCAAATTCTGTCGGATGTGCGCTACAACTACATGGCCGCCACGCCCATGCGGCTGGATGAGCGGGCCGATCTCAACACCATCGAGTCTCGTTTTCAGGATTTGGAGGCCCAGGCCATTGCGGCGCTGCGATCCGAAGGCGTGGCGCCTGGTGACATCGTGTTCCAGCGCAACATCGATATGCGCTACTTGGGTCAGGTGCATGAATGCACCGTGGACATTGGCAATTCGCCCGTAAACGACGCCACCATCGCGACGATTCGCGCGGCCTTTCACCAATTGCATCGTCAGCTTTTCACCTACGACGAACCTGACAGCATGATCGAGGTGGTCAATATCGAGAGCACGGTCAGCGGGCGCACCAAGCCGCTGGTCCACAAAGCATTGGAAGTCAGTGCCGGCATTGGGCAGGCGCTCAAATGTCACCGCAACATGATATTTTCACCCGAAGCCCAGGCCCAGAGTACGCCGGTGTATGACGGTCAAAAACTCGGCGCCAAGGATTGCATTGTGGGGCCTGCTGTGATCGAGGAACCCACCACCACCATCGTCATTCAGCCGGGCTGGACATCGACGCTCAACGAGAGCGGCACCTATGTCATCAGCGGCCATTAAGTCTAGAAGCCGTTCATTGAATCGTCCATTGAAACGTTCATTGAAACAACAATGAAAACGCCCTTCTTGCCTGGTAGCCAGGTGCTGACAGCGCGGCACATTAGCGTGGCATTTGCGGGATTACATGCCTTGCGCCAAGTGGATATCGAGGTTCGCCGCGCTCAGGTAGTGGGTCTTATTGGCCCCAATGGGGCGGGCAAAACCACGCTGGTCAACGTGCTCACTGGTTTTCAAACCGTCAACAGCGGCGTGATCAGTTTGGATACTCGCACGCTCAATGGCTTGTCGGCCCATCACTTCAGGCGCTTGGGCATTGCCCGCACCTTCCAGGCCGGACGTCTTTTCAAGGGGCTCTCTGTACTGGAGAATTTGATGGTCACCGCCACGGCACTGGGCCAAAACCCCCGCGTGGCGCGCCAACAAGCGTGCGAACTACTGGCCCAAATGCAGCTTGACAATCTCGCCACGCACTTGGCGGGAGGCTTGCCTTACACCGACGAGCGGCGTGTGGCCATCGCCCGCGCTTTGATGGAAAACCCGCACTTCTTGCTGCTGGATGAACCGGCGGCCGGCATGTCAGACCATGAGGCGACAGATTTGTCGGCCCTCATCCGTGACATTGCGCTGAATCGGGGTTGTGGCGTCTTGCTCATCGAACACAACGTGCGCATGGTGCTGCAAACCTGTGCGCACATCGTGGTTCTTGACGCGGGCGCGGTGATTGCCAGTGGCAAGCCCGATGAGATACGTCACGACGAAGCGGTACGTCACGCCTACATGGGCACGACAACAGACTTGCCCGAAAACCTTCAGACGGGCGCGAGCCGAAGCGCACCATGAAACGATTGGAAATTAAAGACTTGTGTGTCGCCTACGGCGGGGTCAAAGCCTTGCGCGGCGTCAGTTTGAGCGTGGCACAAGGCCAAACCGTGATGATTACAGGCCCCAATGGGGCGGGCAAATCTACCCTGATGAAGGCCATCGCTGGCGTGGTCAAACCTCAGTCTGGTCAAATTTTTCTGGGAGGCCACGAGGTCACCGGACTTTCAGCCGAACGGGTGGCCGTGGCGGGCTTGTCCATGGTGCCTGAGGGGCGGCATGTGTTTGGCGGTATGTCGGTATTGGAGAACCTGCGCGTGGCCAGCGGGCGGCGGCGCGACAAGGCTCAAGTGCTTGCTGATTTGGACGCTCTGCTGGACGTGTTTCCGATGCTCAAGGAGCGCACGCATGTACAAGCCGGTTTGCTTTCGGGCGGTCAGCAGCAAATGTTGGTCATTGCCCGTGCGCTGATGACGGCGCCGAGTCTATTGGCGATTGATGAACCTTCTCTGGGATTGGCGCCCAAGGTCACCGATCAGGTGTATGAATCTTTGCAAACATTGCAAACGCGAAACCAGTTATCGCTGCTGATTGTGGAGCAAAGCGCCGCGCGTGTGGTCATGACTGGCGCGCACATGGTGTTACTGCGCAGCGGACAAGTGGTGCTCGAAGGTTCGGCTCGCAGCCTAGATGCACAAGCGATTGAAGCCGCCTATTTCGGCCTCTGACAAGCGCGTTTAGAAAAAATTTCATAAGGAAATGCCCATGACTTCTGCATTGCAATATCTCTTTGATGCCTTGAGCTTAGGCAGCCTGTATGCACTGGCCGCACTGGGTATTGCGCTTATTTTTGGGGTGATGCGTCTGGTCAACTTTGCTTGGGGTGAGGTGATCGCGTTTTGTGTGTTTTCGCTCATCGTCCCGACAACAGAAACTGTGACCACCTTGGCCATTGGCGCGCTGCCCGCGCCGGTTTTGATTGTGTTGGTGCTGCTCATTGGCGCCACCCTGTCTGTCGGCATGGAGTTACTGGTGTTTCGTCATCTGCGCCGCGCCAATGCCGCCACCACTATGGTGGCCGCTTTTGCGGTCGGTACCATGGTGCTGCATGGACTAATGGCCTTGCACGGCAGTCGCCCCAAAGCGATTGATTTATGGTCCGAATTGAATGTCCCCATGATTTTTTTGGGGGCCCGTGTGCCCGCACTGCAACTGCTCACCATCGGCGTGACGGCTTTACTACTGGTGGGCTTGGTGTGGATGTTGCGACACACCCGCATCGGGTTAGAGATGCGGGCTGCCGCCGAGGACTTTGACATGGCCCGCATGCTCGGCGTGCGCGCCAACCAAGTGATTCTGGTTGCCTTTGCCCTGTCGGGTGTACTGGCGGCGATAGTGGGTTTACTCATGGTGACCAAAACCGGTGTGCTGGACATTCGCATGGGCGGCTCCATCATGTTAGTGGCATTTATCGCCACTGTTATTGGTGGCTTGGGCAGCTTGGTCGGCGCGGTGCTCGCGGGAATTTTAATGGGTTTGGTCAGCACCGCTTTGCAAGCGGGTTTACCAATGGACGCGCGACCTTTCAGAGATGCGTTGCTGTATTTGGCGGTGATTGCACTGTTGGTGTGGCGCCCCAGCGGTTTGTTTGTGACCAGCACAAGCACC
>JAVKMA010000225.1:0-2194 GCA_031538685.1 Burkholderiaceae bacterium
TACGCAGCATGAGTGTTTGTAACACCATCCACGGAGATCCGCTAAAACGTTCGCTGGGAATACCTTTTGCCGCTTTATCGACTTCAAGTAAATTGGCTAAAGTTGCGCGCAACATATTGGCTTTAAAATTTTTTAAGGCGCCAGGCATGAGTTTTTCTTTATCACCCCAAACGCGCATTTCACGCATCAAAGTGCTC
This sequence comes from Burkholderiaceae bacterium, assembly GCA_031538685.1. Classification (GTDB taxonomy): domain Bacteria; phylum Pseudomonadota; class Gammaproteobacteria; order Burkholderiales; family Burkholderiaceae; genus JAVKLU01. The sequence continues at coordinate 198 of JAVKMA010000225.1, forward strand.
AAAGAACCACCTGATTGCTGCGCTTCTTTTAATTTCAGCATTGTCCGAATTTCTTCTGCGGCCGTCCACACGACTAAAGTTAAGGCGGTGCCTTCAGCTTCGAGGCCTTGCAACATGCGTACTAAACGCGCAGCATCGCGTTTGAGTAAGGGTTCATAGAGCTTGAATGGATCGTAGCGTGCAACGTCCATGACCGCACCTTGAATGTCCTCCAATGACAGTGTTCCGCTAGGATATAACAGTGTCAGTTTTTGCAATTCTTGTTTGGCTGCCAGTAAATTGCCTTCAGTACGCGAACTTAAAAAATCAAGACTGACCGAATCAATTTGATATCCCATATCGGTGCAACGTTGTTTCAACCAACGCGGCATTTCTTCACGCGTCACCAGCGGGATATCAACCCAAACCGCAATAGTTTCGAGTGTTTTGACCCATGCGGTTTTTTTCGTCGCCGCATCTAAACGGGGCAGTATCAATACGACCACGACGCCATCGTTCAATAGATTGGGTAACTGGCTGAGAACTTCTGCACCTTCTTTGCCTGGTTTGCCGGTTGCGATCGTCAATTCGATAATTTTTTTATCACCAAACAAAGACATCTCTGACAAGCTATTACTGAACTGCTCCCATTTGAATGAGCGTTCAGACGATAGTGAATCGCGTTCACTAAATCCTTCGGTACGGGCTTTGTGACGAATCGCATCAACGGTTTCGATGGCTAACAAAGTCTCGTCTGAGGAGATGACATAAAGCGGTGCGAGCGACTTTTGTAAATGTGTGCGAAAAGTTGCCTCGTTCATTTGCTCTCCGTGGCGCTCGTGGTATTTTTAGTTGTCAGTCGATTTGATGTGAGACCTGATAGTGCGCGGATAACTTGCTGTGCGGCATCTTGTTGCATATCTGTCAGTAAAATTTTTTCTTCACCTTCTTTGGCCAATACTTTTGTATCGTCATAACTCACGTCACGAGAAAAACGCACGACAGCTGAGGGTGTTTCAGGTTTGATGATTTGATAATCTAATTGATAAGTGAGGCGGTGTTCTCGAATTCGACCCGTGCCATCAATCGACAAAATACTTTTGTTAATATCTTCACCTAAGAATTTAACGACCACTTGCGCGTCTTGAGCGGTGTTGACCAAGGTGACCGAGGATTTAATGTAAGTCTGCAAAAGCTGTCCAGGCGCCAGCAGAGGCGGCGCGTCCACATACAAAGTTTGAAATTCAAACAAGACATTATTTAATGCGCTCCCACGTAAATGAAAGCCACAACCGTTCACCAAAAGTAAACACGAAAATAGTGCTAAAAACAATTTAAAAGGTCTGTCAGAGCAGTGCCTTAAACAAGTCTTTAAGTGCGCTTTTAATCGACTGTTTAAGAGACTCTTTAAGCGACTTTTTAAAGGAGCCAGGGCGGGCGTGGAAAAATTGATAAGCCGTGTTGTCATGATCAGTCAGTCAAAAATAATTACACCACGATATTGAGCAATTTACCTTTAATTAAAATAATCTTTTTCGCTGGCGAGGTCAGCACGCGTTGTACGGCAGGCAATTCGAGAGCTAAAGCCTCAATTTCTGATTGCGTCGCGTCTTTGGCTACCGTGAGATTCCCGCGCAATTTACCATTGACTTGAATCACTACCGTGATTTCAGATTGCTCTAAAGCGCTGGCGTCAACCGTTGGCCAAGGCGCATTTAATAGCTCACCATAAATTTTGGCAAAACCCAATTCTTGCCACAGCACGCAGGTAATGTGCGGCGCGATGGGGTAGAGCGTTCGTAAGAAAATCGAAACGCCCTCTTGTAAAAAATATGCGGTGCTTTGATCCCAATTGATGTCTTCCAAGGCATTCAATATTTTCATATTGGAAGATACAACAGTGTTGTATTGCTTACGCGCTAAATCTTGATCAATACTGGTTAGGCTTAAATAGTATTGGCGACGCACGTTGCTGATTTGGTTACTTGGCGTTTGTACGGCTGTAGGCGTGCTTAAGA
>JAVKMA010000226.1:0-2993 GCA_031538685.1 Burkholderiaceae bacterium
AGGCGTGCTTAAGAGCTCATCGTATTTTTGGCAGAAAGTCCAGACGCGGCGTAAAAAACGATGGGCACCTTCAACGCCACTATTTGACCATTCCAAAGTATGTTCCGGCGGTGCGGCAAACATCGTGAACAGACGTGCTGTGTCTGCTCCATAGCTGTCAATGATGCCTTGTGGGTCAATGCCATTATTTTTTGATTTAGACATCTTTTCAACCCCACCAATTGATACGGTTTGGCGATCACTGATTAATTGTGCATTGGTGACGCGACCTTTGTCGTCGTGGGTGAGTGAGACTTCAGCTGGGTTAAACCATAACTTTTTACCATTGGCGTCTTCGCGGTAATACGTTTCGTTTAAGACCATGCCCTGTGTGAGCAATTGGGTAAAGGGTTCATTGCACTTCACTAAGCCCATATCGCGCATGACTTTGGTCCAAAAGCGCGCGTACAACAAATGCAAAATAGCATGTTCTATGCCGCCAATATATTGATCCATCGGCATCCAATAATCAATTCGTGAATCGACCATAGTTTGGGCATCGGGACAGCAATAGCGCATGTAATACCACGAGGAATCAATAAAGGTATCCATCGTATCGGTTTCACGTTGCGCTTTTTGACCACATTTAGGACACGCACAATTGAGGAAATCAGAGTGTTTGTTGAGTGGGTTACCCGTGCCATCTGGAATCGCGTCTTCTGGCAAAATTACTGGCAATTCGGTTTCGGGAACTGGAACCACGCCGCAAGTTTGGCAATGGATCAAGGGAATTGGCGTACCCCAGCTGCGTTGACGTGAGATACCCCAATCCCGTAAACGATAAGTCGTTTTTAATTCCCCCAAACCTAATGCCGTTAAATCAGCCGCCACTGCGGCAGTCGCAGCGGTGAAATCTAAGCCATCGTATCGACCAGAGTTAATACAAACGCCGTGCTGCGCGCGCGATTCGTCCCAACTCTGATTCAAACTTGTGTTGCTGATCACTGTTGATGGGGCAATTACGTCATAAATCGGTAAATCATATTTTTTCGCAAACGTGAAATCGCGCTCATCGTGTGCGGGAACGCCCATCACCGCACCATCGCCATAACTCATTAAGACATAGTTCGCGATCCACAGCGGTACAGATTTTCCCGTTAGCGGGTGAGTCAGCGTCAAGCCGCTGTCGATACCTTTTTTTTCCATTGTCGCCATATCTGCTTCAATGACGCTACCTTGTTTACATTCTTCAATAAATTGCGTTAACGCGAGATTGTTTTTGGCGGCATGTTGTGCCAGCGGGTGTTCTGCGGCAACGGCGCAAAACGACACGCCCATGATGGTGTCAGGACGCGTGGTGAAGACGTACATTTTGCCATCCAAAATCGGTGTGCCAGAGCTGCCAGTAATCTTGTGCGTGAATGCAAAACGTAGACCAATGCTTTTGCCGATCCAGTTGTGCTGCATGATTTTGACCCGTTCGGGCCAAGCCAACCCGTCCAAGTCCGCGAGTAATTCTTCGGCGTAAGCGGTGATATTTAAGTAATAGCCCGGAATTTCGCGCTTTTCAATTTTTGCGCCAGAACGCCAGCCACAGCCGTCGATCACTTGTTCGTTGGCTAAAACAGTTTGATCGACCGGATCCCAATTAACAATTTGTGTTTTGCGGTAAGCGATACCTTTTTCCAGCATACGCAAAAATAGCCATTGATTCCAACGGTAGTAATCAGATGAACAGGCGGCGATTTCGCGTGACCAATCGATCGCTAAACCCATTGCTTGCATTTGCGTTTTCATCGTCGCGATGTTGGCGTAAGTCCATTGTGCAGGTGCTACACCGTTGGCCATTGCCGCGTTTTCAGCAGGCATTCCAAACGCATCCCAGCCCATAGGCATCAGTACGTTATAGCCTTGCATACGCAGGCTACGGTACATCACATCGTTAATGGTGTAGTTGCGCACATGTCCCATGTGCAATTTGCCTGAAGGGTAGGGCAGCATTGAGCAAGCGTAAAACTTGCCCTTGGGAAAGCGTGGATCGTGTTCCTGCGCGCGATAGGCGTTTTGCTGGCGCCATTGTTTTTGAATCTGCGCTTCAATCGTGCTGGGAGAATAGGTTTGATTGCGAATAGTCACGGTTTACAAATTCAAAGACAAATCAAAACGTGATTATCGCTGTTTAGGTCTATTTGTTTGAGTCAGTCAAATTCAGAGAATTTGGAAAGTGTTGAGATTCCCGTCTACTGCCCCGTTTATGCGAGGGCGACAGACTGGGGTGTTTATTGACATATTTATGGGCACTTCTATAAATACAGAATGTGCGGATGAAGTGCGAGGCGCACAGCACACAGCATACAGAAAGCGGAGCGTACATACAGTACGTGAGGATTTCGCGTACTGCGCAACAAAGCAATTCGCCGCAAAAATGAATTGATAGAAGTGCCCTTATGATTCTTGAGCGCTACTGTTCATTGCGGATTTGATTTGCTCCAAAGCACTGGCGTCTTCAATAGTGGTGATGTCACCTGGATTACGGCCCTCGCATACCGCTTGCAAAGTACGGCGCAGTAATTTCCCTGAACGCGTTTTAGGCAAGAACGACACGATATACACTCGCGCAGGCCGCGCCAAAGTACCTAAATGATGATCGACCGTGCTAAAAATTTCTTTTTCAATCATTGCATATTGATCGGTCGCGATGTCACTGTTTTTGAGAACCACAAACGCAATGGCGACTTGGCCTTTGAGCGTATCTTCAACGCCCACTACTGCGACTTCAGCGACTTTGTTATGCGACAAGATCGATTCTTCGATTTCGCGCGTTCCCAAGCGGTGGCCGGCGACGTTAATCACATCGTCAGTGCGCCCCAAAATAAAGTAGAACCCTTCGCTGTCGCGAATTCCCCAGTCAAAAGTCGAGTACATATACGCCCCATGCACTTTTGACCAATAGGTTTTGGTAAAACGTGCATCGTCACCCCACAAGGTTTTCATGCAACCTGGTGGCAGGGGAT
>JAVKMA010000227.1:0-2606 GCA_031538685.1 Burkholderiaceae bacterium
AGGTTGGCGGATTAGTCCCTTTGGCAAAGTAGGCGCATCGCTACTCGTTGCGCTAATTCTTGCCACATTTGTTTTAGGCGTCAGGGATGGGCAGTCCCCAACGCAGTATCCCAATTGATATAAGGGTTGCCGATACCCCATAGTGGGAGCTACTACGACAGTGGAGATGCCGATTTTCTGCGCATCTGCAAACGTAGATGCAGGCCAAACAAAAGTCGACCTAGTGCCGCAGGCGCCAACAAATAGGGTGACTGCACTAAGGCCCACTAATCGCTTAAGCATTCCGGCCCCCTGTTTTGAGATTGAGTTTTACTTGTCGAATGTAGGTTTGACGCGCCTGGGTACAGGCAGGTCCTTTAAGTTTGCGACAACTGGCGTTGTAGGCACCAACCGCTTCCCATGTGCGGCCATATTCATTAATATTGCTGGCCAACACCCAGGCACCGACCATGATGTTGGTGCAGGGTTGCCACAGATCGGCGATTGAAATGCCGTGTTGTCTTAATGTTGGGAGCCATGATTCATGTATTTGCATGAGCCCAATGGCGTTAGCTGTGCTTAATGCGCGACTATTTAAATTTGACTCAGTTTTAGCGATGGCGTAAAGCAAATGCGCATCAATATCGTAACGACGAGATGCTTCTTCCCAGCAATTTTGTTGTGGAGCGGGAATGGGGTCCACTGCCAAAGGTGTAGTAGTCGCTGCGTGTGCGATCGGTACTGTGCTCGATACAATGCCAATAAAGACAATGCCGAGTCTTATTAAAACCTGTTTAGCGACTAAAAATAGCTTCATTTTTCCTATTTATAGAATATAGAACAGGATTTCTTCCTGCAAAAAAAAGGGTGTTCAGGCAGTCAAAAAAGGAAAGTGAAACCACCTAAACACCCCAAGCGTGCTTGAAGTAATCCACCGCAACAAAGTATTACGGCAAGGAAATAATAGAAAAATGCAACTTTTTTGTCGCCCGAAAACCCCTCCGTCAAAAATATATTTTTTCAGGGGGGTTTTGGCTTGACAACTTGTTAATTTGTTGTTCTAGTTATTTAATTAAAAATGGCAAAAATGGCAAAATGGTTTCAAAGGCAAAGGTAAAAGCCCTATCAAAAGGGCAAGGCCGTGCTAAATAACGCACGGCCTTGGAAATGGAAATGGCTGTAATGGTTAACGGCAAAAGGGTTAATGGTTAAGTGCCAAAGCAAAGGGAAAGGAAAAGAAAAAAGGGAAGGACTATCCGATTTAACAAGACGTACGCATTTGCGTATAATTGAATTATTTTCAAGGAGCGTATTCGCGGCGAATCAACATTCAGCACCGGATCGTGTATGAGGTTTTCCCACACGAAAAATTGTTAGGGCCTTACGCATGTGGACTCATTATGAGTGACCGTTTTTGTCCATTCATAAATTTTCTTTTCTGTCAAGCCAAAACCCCCCTGAAAAAATATATTTTTGACGGAGAGGTTTTGGCTTGAATCAAACGGGTCTAAAAAGGTAAAACCTACTCATTGATTATTTCTGGCGAGAGCCTAGTGCAATGAGCGAACCAATATCCAAAGAAACCTGTGCTACCGTACTGGCTCAACTAGTGAGTAATTGTGCCGGCTGGCTCGAAGAGTACGAATCCCATCACCTCGCCCCTCTATTTCTGCCTCAGCGAGTTCCTGTCTCAGTCCTTGGATTGGCTCAATTTCTTCAAAGTACACCATGCGCGTATTACCGGTGCCTGTGGTGTCAACATACGGCTATTTCCGCTCCGCGCCGCCTTAAAGTTCAGCTTGACGGTCAAGCGGTATGCCACTGGAATCCCCTTCAAGGGGCTTTCGAAGCAATTCGTGCACAACATTTCAACCCACCTCATCTGTACCTTGCCTCAACGCCTTTATCGATTGAGGAGCTGACCCACTGGATTAAGCAAGTCATAAAATGTGGTTCATCATGACGCTCGCTACATTGAGTGTCGGGTTTCTGGCTTTTTCTAGTTGGCGACTTAGAACATTACGGAGTCGTACGCTCATAACTCTAATAACGCCTTCCATTCAATCGCTTGGTCGACCAGACAATCAAATTCCGATTTTGGACTACGGCGATCTGGTGCAATTGTGCAATGCCGCGCCGCTACTATTACAAATAGAGCGTAAATCTAGGTTTACGCCGGTGCACTACGCGCAGTGTGTTTTGCCATTGGTGCAGGGGTTTGCTGAGTTTGTGCAACAGCTCCCCGCGAGCGAATCAGACCATCACGCGGAGCCTGGAGGATTGTTTATCCATGCGCTTGAATGTGTCAATTACGCACTTGATCAAAGAGCGGGTAAACAACTGCCCAGCGGCTTCTCCACTGAAACAACACGAAAATACGAGCATCATGCAAGCTACGCCTTGATTGTTGCGGCGCTCTTACACGACGTTGGTAAGCCAATTGCTGACGTACGTGTAGCGCTCTATCCTGATCGACAAGATTCTGCGCCAGACCCATGGGTTGGGCTGGCAGGCACGATGAATCGGGGAAAGTATGCTTTCTACACGGTGGATTTTCCATTGGGGAAAGAGCGGGACTACGAGTTACACAAAAAGCTACCTGTCCTATTAGTACACGGCTTGGTGCC
>JAVKMA010000228.1:0-3515 GCA_031538685.1 Burkholderiaceae bacterium
AATAGGGTTCTGAAAGGGCCACTTTAAAGAATAAAAACAATTCGGAATTAGGCAGCCACTAGAATAGAATCTGAATAGATTTAAGGAATATCTGAATAAAGTTAATTTTTGATCAGAAAGTCATTTTGCAGCGCCGCAACTCACTAATTTTTTGAAGTTGTCATCCCGCAAAAAAACACTATAGAAGTTTTATTCAGCTCAGATTTAAATTTGTTTTTTTTGATTGCTATTTTTATTTTTTTATATGAAATATTTATCTGCCCAGCTCATCACATTAACTTTTCTCGGACTTACTCTCGCGGCATGTTCGTCTGCCCCGTCATTGCCCGATACAGAAACACCGCGCCAAGCCCAAGCTGAACGCGCACGTAATGCCGCCGATCGCGCACAAGAACAATTAAAAGACGCGATCAAGTCAAAACTGTGAATTAGTAATGTTTTCTTTTGCAAGTGTCGCAAGGAGGCATCACTCCCTATATAATCGCACGCCTTTCGTTCTATGGCACGGCTTAATTTGATCAAGCGAAAGGTATTTTTTTATTCACTGTTATTCACTGTTAGCGACATGAACGGGTGACCATTTTTGGTTTTCAGCTTGGATTTTTTGCAAGCGCATGTTCTAACACAGACCTAACCCTTTTGGAGAACTTATGTCAGGTATCACGATTCGTCAGATGTTGGAAGCGGGTGTTCATTTTGGACATCAAACACGTTTTTGGAATCCCAAAATGGCACCATACATTTTTGGACAACGAAACAAAATTCATATTATTAACCTCGAAAAAACATTTTCGATGTTCCATCAGGCAATGCAATACGCACGTCATATCGCAGCACAACACGGCACAGTATTGTTTGTAGGCACTAAACGCCAAGCACGTGAACTCGTCGCTGAAGAAGCAACTCGTGCAGGTATGCCCTATATCGATCAACGCTGGTTAGGCGGTATGTTGACCAACTTTAAAACGGTCCGAACTTCAGTGAAACGATTGCAAGACATGGAAGCTGAAGTTGAATCAGGTGAAGTGCTCAACAAAACAAAAAAAGAAATTTTGATGTTTCAACGTGATCTGACCAAATTACAACGTGCAATTGGTGGGATTAAAACCATGGACAAATTGCCTGATGCGATTTTTGTCATCGACGTGGGCTATCACAAAAGTGCCATCACTGAAGCCAAAAAATTGAATATTCCTTTAATCGCTGTGGTGGATAGCAATCACTCACCGGAAGGAATTGATGTGTTGATTCCGGGGAACGATGATTCAGCTAAGGCAATTACTTTGTATTTGCGTGGCATGGCTGATGCGATCTTAGAAGGTAAAGCAAAAGCCACTCAAGCTGTAATCGAAACGATCAAAGAAGATGATGTTTCTCCAGAAGAAGATGATCCGCTTGTAACGGCTTAAATGTAGTGGTCACGCTCTTAATCCAAGGCTTGGGAGCGTGATATTGAGAGCGTGATAAAAATACCTAGGTAAATAACTTGATTGCTTGGATTCTCAGAGCCTGCACAGTTTATTTGTCATTACTTCGCATCATCTACAAAGATTTTTTGCATCCCTGATTTTTCTCTTACCGTCGTACAAAGTCGCGACGTATTTGCTTTTTTAATTAACTGAACTATGACCACAATTACTGCCGCAATGGTGGGTGAATTACGCGCCCGCACTGATGCTCCGATGATGGAGTGCAAAAAAGCCCTAACTGAAGCCATGGGTGATATGCAAAAGGCCGAAGAAATTCTTCGCGTGAAATTAGGTAACAAAGCCAGCAAAGCAGCAGGACGCGTGACGGCCGAAGGCGTGATTGCGATCGCACATACCAAAGACGCTTGCGCAATGATTGAAATCAACTGCGAAACTGACTTCGTCAGCAAAAACGATGATTTTTTAGCTTTTTGTGATGCTTGTGCTCGCCTCGTTGCAGAACACTCACCAGTAGATGTTGCCGCATTGTCTGCCTTGGACTTAAAAGGGCAAACAGTTGAAAGTATTCGCACAGCTTTGATTGGCAAAATTGGAGAAAACTTATCAATTCGCCGTTTTGTTCGCGAATCAACCCGCAGTGACAAAGTCGCAAGCTATTTACACGGCACACGAATCGGTGTTTTAGTGCGTTATCAAGGCGCGCACGAAATCGTCGGTAAAGACGTCGCTATGCATATCGCTGCGATGAAACCAGTTGCGGTATCTAGCAAAGAGGTTGCCCTTGCTTTAATTGAAAAAGAACGTTCAATTGCGACGCAAAAAGCCGCGGAATCCGGCAAACCACCTGAAATCGTCGCAAAAATGGTTGAAGGCAGCGTACAAAAATTCCTGAAAGAAGTATCTTTACTTGATCAAACTTTTGTGAAAAATGATAAGCAAACCATCGATGCGATGTTGAAAGCGAATCAAACTGAAGTGAAGGCTTTCCAATTATTCATCGTGGGTGAAGGGATTGAGAAGCGTCAGGACGATTTTGCGGCTGAAGTGGCCGCACAAGTTGCCGCAGCAAAAGCTTAAAACTGCACCGAAGTCAAGGCGATTTTTTGAGCTTTGATGCGCATTTCGTTGTCTGGGTTGTCTGGTTTATCTGGTTAGTGCGGTTTGCGTGGCTTGATAAAGTCAAAAATAAAACGGCAACACAGAAATACCACCGAGTTTTTTTGTATTTATTGTTGATTAATCCTATTTAACTCCAACCAATATGCCTGCTTATCGTCGCGTTCTGCTCAAACTATCCGGTGAGGCCCTCATGGGCGATGATTCTTATGGCATCAATCTGGTCACCATGCAAAGAATCGCGAACGAGGTGGCGACAATTAGTCGAATGGGGGTTGAATTGGCATTAGTGATTGGGGGCGGGAATATCTTCCGTGGGATTGCCGCAGGAACACAAGGGATGGAGCGTGCGACAGGTGATTACATGGGCATGTTAGCCACAGTGATGAATTGCTTGGCTTTTGCTGATGCATTAAAAAATCAGGGTGTGGCCGCGCGTGTCATGTCAGCAATTGATATTCAACAAGTCGTTGAACCGTATATTCGCCCTAAAGCCATGCAGTATCTCGAAGAAAAAAAGATTGTAATTTTTGCTGCAGGTACGGGTAATCCATTTTTCACGACCGATACTGCCGCAGCTTTACGTGCGACTGAAATCGGCGCACAAGTCGTTTTAAAAGCGACTAAAGTTGATGGCATTTACAGTGCAGACCCGAAAAAAGACCCAAGTGCCACACGTTATTCACACATTTCATTTGACGATGTCATTAATCGTCGTTTACAGGTGATGGATGCAACAGCATTTGCCTTGTGTCGCGATCAAAACTTACCCATTCGTGTGTTTTCTATCGTCAATCCAAATGGCTTAATTGACGTAATCAAAGGCAGCAATGAAGGTACCCTAGTTGATAACAACCTAGTGTAATCAAGTTTTCACCCGCTTATTTTTAAATTACTTTAAAAAATGAACACAGCCGATATTAAAAAAAATGCTCAAGACAAAATGCAAAAAAGCATTGAAAGTCTGAA
>JAVKMA010000229.1:0-1968 GCA_031538685.1 Burkholderiaceae bacterium
AAGCGAATCGACTCCGCACGAGGCCCAATAAAGACAAAACCTGATTTTTCAACCCGCTCGGAAAAATCGGCGTTCTCCGATAAAAACCCATACCCTGGATGTATTGCTTCAGAATCAGTTACTTCGGCGGCGCTGATTAAGGCGGGCATGCTCAAATAACTTTGCGCCGAAGCCGCAGGCCCAATACAAATTGACTCATCCGCCAATTTGACATATTTGGCGTCGCGATCAGCTTCGGAAAATACGACGACGGTTTTAATCCCCATCTCGCGACATGCGCGTTGAATACGCAATGCGATCTCGCCACGATTGGCGATCAGAATTTTGCTAAACATACGGCCCCCTGAAAAAAAATTAAGACGCTATTGATGTCAGATAAGGGTACTTCTATCAATTCATTTTTGCGGCGAATTGCTTTGTTGCGCAGTACGCGAAATCCTCACGTACTGTAGGTACGCTCCGGTTTCTGTGTGCTGTGCGCCTCGCACTTCATCCGCACATTCTGTATTTATAGAAGTGCCCATAATCCACGCGATTAGCCAATAATCATCAAAGGCTGACCAAACTCTACTGACTGACCGTTATCAACCAAAATTTGTTTCACCACGCCAGAGAACTCAGTTTCAATTTCATTGAGCAATTTCATTGCCTCAATAATGCACACAGCCTGACCTTCTTTGACTTCGTTACCCACCTCAACAAATGGCTTACCCCCTGGAGATGCCGAACGATAGAAAGTCCCGACCATGGGTGACTTCACGGTTTTACCTTGAACCGGCACTGGTGCTGCAGGATCGAGGGCAACCGGCACTGGTGCTGCGGCTACCGCGACTGGAGCCATCATTTGTACCGGTGCCGACTGTCCTGGTCCTTGCCCCTGTCCTTGCCCAATACCGCGATTGTTCACAATCCTGACTTTGCCATCATCCTCGGTAACTTCTAGTTCAGAAATTCCTGATTCAGCAACCAAATCCACCAAAGTTTTTAATTTTCTTAAGTCCATTTTTACGTCCTCCGATAATTGTTAGCAAAGTGATGAAATCTTCTTTTGCCGCCTTTGCTTTAGAAAAAACCTACTTCCCAAATACTAAACGGGTTATTTTTAATTAAAACTCGCCAAAAACATTCTTTTGCTATTATTTTTAGATGAGAAAGCTTGGTACGAGGCGTTAAACCCAACTCAAAACCACCCCCTAACGCTTCAAGCTAAGGTCTCAATCATACTAGATTTTTTGCTAATAAAGCAAGCAAACTGCCTAATATCTCGTGTGAAGACGCCATATTAGATGGTTTTGTCTTTCATAAGGCGGATTCGCTTATGGGCACTTCTATAAATACAGAATGTGCGGATGAAGTGCGGGGCGCACAGCACACAGAAACCGGAGCGTACCTACAGTACGTGAGGATTTCGCGTACTGCGCAACAAAGCAATTCGCCGCAAAAATGAATTGATAGAAGTACCCTTATAAGACTTTCCTCCGATATTCACACCAATGTTCAATCACGCATAAGCCACATTCTGGCGACCGCGCTTTGCAGGTGTAACGACCATGCAGCACCAGCCAATGATGCGCGTTGCCTAAAAACTCCCTTGCCGTCGTTTTCATTAGTTTTTGCTCAACGACAAGGACATCTTTGCCTGGCGCCAAGCCGGTACGGTTGGCAACGCGAAAAATATGCGTATCGACGGCAATCGTTGCTTCACCAAAAATGGTATTCAAAATCACATTTGCCGTCTTACGCCCGACACCCGGTAACGCTTCCAAAGCCTCTCGGGTAGCAGGCACTTCACCATGATGATGCTCAATCAGCAATTTACAGGTTGCGATGATGTGCCGCGCTTTACTGCGAAATAGCCCTATCGTCTGAATGTAGGGTATGAGGCCCTCTTCATCTAAAGCAAAAATTGCTTGCGGCGTTCGCGCAATCGGGTACAAGCGCCGCGTGGCTAAATTCACCGATACGTCG
>JAVKMA010000230.1:0-2777 GCA_031538685.1 Burkholderiaceae bacterium
CACTTCTATCAATTCATTTTTGCGGCGAATTGCTTTGTTGCGCAGTACGCGAAATCCTCACGTACTGTATGTACGCTCCGGTTTCTGTGTGCTGTGCGCCTCGCACTTCATCCGCACATTCTGTATTGATAGAAGTGCCCTAACGATTAAAAGTGAGTTGTTGATGGCGTACTGAGTGTAGTGATTGAGTTTAGTTACAGAGTTTAATGACTGAACTGGTTGATTGAGCTGCGTGATTGCGTTAAATCGGAAAAATATCTCGACATTACTGTGCGCTTGATTTTGCCCATAAATTTAAAACACCATCTTGCGCGTGTTGATCAATCGCGCCTAATTCGTCGGCACTAAAGGCGAGGTTTTTGAGCGCAGCAATATTTTCTGTTAGCTGATTAACCGAGCTCGCACCCAGTAGCACGCTGGTCATGCTGGGGTGACGCAAGCACCACGCGATGGCCATTTGAGGCAAGGTTTGACCACGTGATTGCGCGATGTCGTTTAAGGCTTTAACGCGTTGTAAATTCTCTGCGTTTAAATGGGTGGTTTTTAAAGTCCCGCCACCGGCCTTGTTAATCCGTGCATTTTCGGTTTGTCCCGTCACGTATTTGGTGCTTAACAATCCTTGCGCTAAAGGTGAAAAACCGATACAGCCGATGCCCAATTCATTTAGCGTATCAAGTAGGGATTCTTCAATCCAACGATTAAGCATTGAATACGACGGTTGGTGAATTAAACAGGGCACGCCCATTTGAGCGAGTATTTTAGCGGCTTCGCGCGTTTTGGCGGGTGAGTAAGAGGAAATCCCGACGTACAAAGCTTTGCCTTGTTGTACCGCGTGCGCCAAAGCCCCCATGGTTTCTTCGAGTGGCGTTTTGGGATCAAAGCGATGCGAGTAAAAAATATCGACGTACTCAATACCCATTCTTTTGAGGCTTTGGTCTAAACTCGCCAAAACATATTTTCGTGACCCGCCGCCTTTTCCATAGGGACCGGGCCACATGTCATAACCTGCTTTGCTCGAAATAATCAGTTCATCGCGGTAAGCTGAAAAATCTTCGCGCAAAATGCGTCCGAAATTAATTTCTGCAGAACCCGCCGGTGGACCGTAGTTATTGGCTAAATCAAAATGTGTGATCCCATGATCAAACGCCGTGCGTAACACCGCACGTTGATTTGAAAGGGCGTTGGTATCGCCAAAGTTATGCCACAGTCCCAGCGAAATCGCGGGTAAAACTAAACCGCTTTTACCAGTACGGCGATAAGGAATTACGTCATAGCGTTGTGCGTTGGCAAGATAAGTTGTCATAGAGTTTCAAAATAATAGTGATACAAAAATAAATGGCAAAAAATAAATTTAATCCGCAATGGTTACAAGATCACTTAAACGATCCCTACGTCAAACTGGCGCAGAAAGAAGCTTATCGTGCCCGCGCGGTTTATAAATTGAAAGAAATCGATGAAACTGAAAAACTGATTACGCCGACCAGCATCGTCGTTGATTTGGGTGCGACGCCTGGCAGCTGGAGTCAATACACAGCGCGGATATTACGGCAAAGCAAGAGCGGCCGGATTATTGCGCTGGACTTATTACCGATGGAAGCGATTGAAGGGGTGACATTTATCTTGGGCGACTTTCGTGAAGCAGAAGTCTTGCAAGAGTTGGAGCGCTTGGTCGGTCGTTCGCGGGTTGATGTTGTGTTATCCGATATGGCGCCTAATTTATCGGGAATTGCCAGTGCGGATGCGGCACGGATGCAGGATCTTGTCCAGTTGGCGCTGGATTTTGCGTTGCGTTATCTCAAGCCTGAGGGTGCCTTGTTAGTCAAATGCTTTCATGGCAGTGGTTATAGCCAAACCGTTCAAACCTTCAAACAACATTTTGTTCGTGTACGCGCACTCAAACCCAAAGCCAGCCGCGACAAATCGTCCGAAACCTTTTTATTGGGTAAGGGTTTAAAAACAAAGGTTTAAAAGTAAGGGTTTAAAAAATCGCCCCTCAAGTTTGGTGTAAAAAATTAATGCGGGGCAACCTTTGGGATAATTAAGGGCGTAATGACCTCTTCGACGGTTTTTTCAACAGCCGGTGTTGTACTAGGCGTCGCAATAGTTTGCGCTTCTGCATTGGATTGATCTAAGTTGGGCACACGCGCTAAAACGCGGCGCAAAGAGACTAGGGTTCGTCGTTGAGGAGTCGTTAATCCTAGCAAATCTGGTTTTTTTGGTAGCAGTGCGCCAATGGGTTAGTTTTTGGCCGGCAGAATCAATAATTGAGTTTTTTATTCAGGCGCAGGGGCTTCTAATTTTTTATCCGAAAACGGTGGCAAGGACAGCGGGGCGGGCAAAGGAATGCTTAAAGAAGCCGGCGGCAGCAAGCTTGTTTTTTGAGCAGACGCAGTCGCTTGCTTGGTCACTTGACTGGCAACATTACCATCGGGCGGTATTGCCGTTGTCGATGGTTTGGGCTCAAGAGTCAAACGGGGATTTTCAAGAACGGAAGATGAGGAGCTAGCTGAGCGATAGATTTTGCGATAGGGGATGTCATTTAATTTGGCCACGTCGCTATTTTCGATCAGAACGCGACCCTCAGCGATGGGTTGATCTGCCCAGCTAAAAGTGGCGATGCTTAAGGCGCACAGCAGGATGAGTCCGCGTAAAAAGTGAGTCATGTTGGCATTTTTAGGCAGTGGAGACGTTTAAAGTGGCTAATTTATTAGCGTCCACATGTGCAGATCCGGGGTTATAAAACACAAAAGTGGTATCGGTTAGTACAAAGTCGACGG
>JAVKMA010000231.1:0-1931 GCA_031538685.1 Burkholderiaceae bacterium
ATCCCAAACGTGATTGGGTCGCCGTTCGTTTAGAGCGCGCGTCTTTAATGCAAGACGTTGGCATGTACAAAGAAAGTTTCAGTGAATTTGAAAAAGCCAAAGACTTGATGGATGAGTTTTACACCGTGCGTGTCAGTGAATCCAATTTTGCTGGTAATCCACTGGAACAATTACAAGTCCGTAGTGCGCAAATTTTGAATGCACTAGCAACCGGTGAGGCCGGTAATGCAGCAGTGATGGCGCGGCAAATTGATACGATTTTGTCTGAATATGAAGAGCGTAAAGAAGCGCCGTTCGCTTGTCCCCCCTTGTCGTGGTACCTGGCCAGCATTGCATTTGCGGCGAATGCAGAAAATGGCAATGCACAAGTCGCCGCACAAAAATCTCAAACCTGCCTTGATCAGGAACGATATCGCAGTCAAACTAAAAAATTGGCAATACCGCGTTTGTTAAATGATCAAGGGCAAGTATGGTTAGTTTTAGGTGAAGGGTTTGTGGGGCAAAAAATAGAACGCACGGGAGCGATTCAATCGTCTTATGGGCCGGTTAAATTTGCGTGGTCAGATTACGTGGAGAGTTCGTCACCGGTTCTCGATAGTGTTGTAATCAGAGCTAAAGAAGGGTTTGACGATCGCGCCGTGATGGTGCAAGACTTGGAACCCGAAATGCGTAAGTTGTTAGAAAAAAACGGGGCGTTGGAAAAAACCGCATCAATTGCCCGCACCGCAACAGTGATTACCGCTGCTCATGCAGCGTATCAATCAGCGGCTAAAAACGATAGAGGCGGAGCTTTTTTAGGTACGATTGCTGCGCTTGGAATTATTGTGACAGCAAATCAAAATGTTCAAGCCGAAATCCGTTCTTGGCGCAGTTTATCGCGCCGCTGGTGGTTGGCGCATTTGACGTTGCCTGCGGGTACGCATCAGTTAAAAATTGAAGCGATGGGGCGTGGCGATACTTTACTGAAAAGTAAAACGATTCCGTTGACGATTAAGTCGGGGCAAATTTTGACGGTGTTTGAACGGTTTTTGAATTCATCTGAACCTTGATGATTCAAGATATTTTTTATATGTTATTGAGATTAAATTATGGTTCTTACTCTTAAACCCAGTCGTTTTTTGATAAGTCGTTTTTTAAAATTAAGTTCGGTGTTAAATATCTTATACCCATGTGCCAGTGGCGCAAAAAATACCTCAGAAGATTGGTTGTTAAATGCCCCCGCACAATATTCCAATCAAAATTATTTATTGGGTCGTGGGCAAGCACGATCCTTAGAAGCCGCTAAAGATCGCGCGCGCGCCGATATTGCCAAACAGTTTCGAGTAGATATTTCGGCACTAAGCTCAAATCGCACAGATGTGAGTGCGAATATTTCGACCAAAGGAACGCAAGAAGACGTGACGCAAAAAACGTCTGAGGCGGTCGAATCGCGCAGTGATTTGGTGTTAAACGGAATTGAAATTGTCAAAACTGAAAAAGATGAGAATGCACCGGACAATGCGCGCTATGCCGTTTTAGCGGTATTGAATAAAGCGGCTGCGGCAGATGCTTTAAGTAGTCAAATCGCGACTTTGGACAGTGCGGCGCGTAATCACATCAAGGCCGAGCAACAAGCCGAACCTAATCTTGCCTTGACTCGAATTCGTTCTTTATCCAGCGCACTTAATGCGCAAAAAGAAAAAATTGAGTTAGGCAAATTATTGCAAGTCTTGCGTTCAAACGCGAACATTGCGCCGGTAATCCCTTTGGCTGATTTGCAAGGACAAATTCAAAAATTAAAAAACACGGTAACCTTGCGTTTAACACTGCCAGACAATGCGATGGTGGGGAACGCCGCACGTACTGCCTTGGCACAATCCGGATTGACACAGAGCGCGAATGGTCGCTATCACATCGTTGTTGAAACCAATATCAATGATCTTGTGCAAAGA
>JAVKMA010000232.1:0-1818 GCA_031538685.1 Burkholderiaceae bacterium
GGCGAATTGCTTTGTTGCGCAGTACGCGAAATCCTCACGTACTGTATGTACGCTCCGGTTTCTGTGTGCTGTGCGCCTCGCACTTCATCCGCACATTCTGTATTTATAGAAGTGCCCTTAAAATAAAGCCATGCACGTTTTTGAAAAATCTAAATGCGTTTGAGCGACTACACCGACTACACCCTACGAGTGCTGATGTTCTGCGCGCTTAATCCTGAGCGCTCGGTGACGATTGCCGATCTGGCGGAGCGCTACTCTGTGTCAAAAAACCATTTGATGAAAATCGTCAACGCCCTGTCGCGCCAGGGTCTGCTGCAAACTACACGGGGGCGCGGGGGTGGGTTGCGCTTGCTCAAACCCGCAGCGGATATTGGCATTGGTGATGTGGTGCGTCAGACGGAAACCGATTTTAGGATGGTCGAGTGCTTCGATGTCAGCTACAACACCTGCACACTGACCGAACATTGCCAATTAAAGCAGGTCTTTAAAACCGCGCTGCACAGCTATCTGGCCGAACTGGATAAGGTGACATTGGCCGATGTGACCCAACCCCTTAGCAAACTTAGCAAGCTTACCCAGCTGAGCAAACTGAACGCTGAAAGCACGGTCCATTTCACGCCCCGACGCTGATCGCAACGAGGGACCGCTGATTAAAGGGCACTTCTATAAATACAGAATGTGCGGATGAAGTGCGAGGCGCACAGCACACAGAAACCGGAGCGTACATACGTACATACAGTACGTGAGGGTTTCGCGTACTGCGCAACAAAGCAATTCGCCGCAAAAATGAATTGATAGAAGTACCCTAAAGTGCGGTCTCTTGCACATAAACGCTACGATTTTGGTTTGAACAAGCCATCAGGAAAATTCTGCAAAACCGCATCGATACAGTTGACGCAGTTGAAGCAGGCCGCCGATCCTCCAGTTATTTTGTTGATACCGTGTTGCTCTGAAAATGTTCTTTCAGGGTCGCGACAAAAAAAGTGGCGGCGGGTGACAGGGCGTGATCGGTGCGCGTGATGATGCCGTAAGGTTCCAGTTGAATGTCTAAATCGATGGGTAGTTGCACCAAGTTTAATTTTTGCGGCATTTGTATGCTCTCAGGCGGCAAGGCGGCAAGGTGCTGGCCGTGTTGCAGCAGTTGCACCACCAAACGCGTATCGGCAGTTTCGATCACATTGGTGGGTAAATGTAGGCCGACGACACGAAACGCCGTTTCAATTCGTGCGCGCAAAAAACTGCCGGTGGGCGGCAAAATCCAAGCTTCCTGCACTAACTGCGCTAGGGTTAAATGGGCTTTTTTAACCCGCGCCAAAGGATGCGTCTTACCGACGATGATGAGATGATTTTCTTCTCCCAGAACGTCAAAGTGGAGTTGTTCGCTGGAGCCGCTGTCGAGCATACGCCCAACAATCAGGTCCAGTTGCCGCTGCAATAAACGTTTAATCAGAGGCAAGCTGTAATCCAATTCGATTGACAAATGAATTGCTGGGTAACGTTGATTAAAGGCCAAGCAGGCATTGGGAATGTTGTGGGCCGCCGGGCCGCTGATGGTGCCTAATGCGACGTGTCCTTGCGTACCTTTGCGCAAGGCGGTAATTTCTGCTTCTGCGGCCTGCATCTCGTACAACATCGAGCGCGCGCGTCGAATCAGTACTTCGCCATATAAATTGGGTGTAATGCCGCGACTGTGACGTTCAAATAATGTCATCCCTAAAGCGTGTTCCAGTTCGGCCAGCAGTTTGGACGCGGCGGGTTGGGCGATTTCTAATTGCTGGGCGGCCGCCAAAATACTGGCGTGATCGGCCAGAGCAACCA
>JAVKMA010000233.1:0-1672 GCA_031538685.1 Burkholderiaceae bacterium
AGGGACTCATCGTGAGTAAAGAAATTGATGTGGATTTAAAAGAAAGCGATTCTGGTGTCGTCACCAAGAATCACTTGGCTAAAGTCGTGTCCGAACAAATTGGGCTTAATAAACGTGAATCAAAAGACATGATCGATACGTTTTTTGATCTGATTACCGATGCACTCAAAAATAGTGAAAACGTGAAATTAGCGGGTTTTGGTAACTTTGAATTGCGCGATAAAGCCGCACGTCCCGGACGTAATCCAAAGACGGGCGAAGTGGTCCAGATAGAGATGCGTCGTGTAGTGGTTTTTCATTCGAGTCAAAAACTCAAAGATCAATTGGTAAAAATCCAGTCACACAAGGCAGACTGATTCTGCGTTAATAGCTAATCAGATGAAATCTATCTGTGGTGTTATTGCTGAAGATATTTAAATAGTATGTAAACGGTATTCATGAGTACAACGCTTCCTCTTATTCCTGCGAAACGCTATTTCACCATTGGTGAGGTCAGTGAATTATGCGACGTCAAGCCGTATGTATTGCGCTACTGGGAGCAGGAATTCGGGCAATTGCGGCCAGTCAAACGAAAAGGTAATCGCCGTTATTACCAACATCATGAAATTTTATTGATCCGGAAAATTCGTGGTTTGCTCTACGACCAAGGGTTTACCATTAGCGGGGCACGGGTCAAACTTGGTGATCAAATATCAGCCGCTCCCCGTGAAGACAGGGTCAATGAGGACGCCGGCGAAATCGGGACAGAACAAAATCCAATGGGGAATCAGGACGACTCGGCAGAGCCAGCAAATAATTTAGCCGTCGCCGATGAGTTACGTTTATTGCTGGGGATGCTCAACCCTCAAAAATAGGGGGCGGGTGTTTAACGGCATAAACGGGCAACTGCCTTTCTACAACTGCCTTTCTAATTTAAGCGCCACGCAAGTCGGTGGCCCAGATAATAAAACAGACGGGATAAGCTGACCATGCAATTGAACTATCAACAATTGCTCACCTGGATCAAGTCCGCTGGATTTGAGCAATGGTCATGGGTGATGGCTGTTGTTGCGCCCTTGTGTACCGCAGGCTTTTGGTTATTTCACAAACTCAAAAAAAAGCAAGCGCACACCAAAGAGCAAGCGCGCATCACCATTACAAGCCAAGGCCCAGTTGCCCAGCAAATTGGAGGTAGCGGCAATACCATCAATCAGTATTCTGGTGCTGACCCCCAGTTGATCCAACAGTTGTTAGATAGGATCTCAGAAAAAGACCAGCAACTGGGTCAAAACCAACAACTGCTCAGTCAAAAAGACCTTGAAATCGACGCGCTTAAACGTCAAGCCCTGACTACGGCTTTGGGCGAAGAAAGTGGACCCAATGCCACAGGCAGCAAAAAACAACTGATAGCGCAATTGCAATCGGGTGACATTACACAGGCCTTGAGTATTTTGCGGCGTTTGGAAATGCAAGCCACAGAATTAGCACACCCCCTGCGTGCCCGCGCTGCGCAGTTGGCCCGTGAACAAGGGGCGCTGCTGCTTGGGCGCAACGCTCAAAAGGCCTACCAAGCGTTCGAACGTGCTAATCAACACGAGCCGCAACATTTACCAGGCTTGTGGCAATTGGCTGACTTTTCAAAGGTTTTAGGCTCACTGGACCAAGCCATGGTTTGGGCGCAATCGGCATTAAC
>JAVKMA010000234.1:0-7875 GCA_031538685.1 Burkholderiaceae bacterium
AGTGCCTTGGCAACGCTGCCAATTTTATTTGTAGCACAACGCTCAGGACTAGGTGTCCAAATTTGATGAGCGCAAGTCTGTAGCCCGCTTCATTTCGAGGCCCTCCTGTACCCAAGCTTCTATGCGGACAATTTGTTCACTCTCTACATGAATGATGGCGGCATTGAAGTCTTGTCGTTTATAAAATACAATTAGACATGACTCTTGAGATCAAACAAACCGACACCTTCAGAGCATGGGAGGCTGGGCTCAAAGATCGGCGTGCGCGAACTATCATCGCCGCGCGCATTAGTCGTGTCGCTAATGGTGTGTTGGGTGACGTGGAGCCAGTAGGAGCTGGTGTCAGTGAATTGAAAATTCACTACGGTCCTGGCTACCGTGTTTATTTCAAGCAGCATGGCAATATCTTGATCGTCCTGCTTTGCGGTGGAGATAAGAGGACGCAGAAGCGAGATATCGAATTGGCAAAACAACTAACTCAAGAAGGGAGTGCTCAAGATGACTGAAAAATTAACCATCTACGATCCAGCCGCAGCGCTGGTCAATGACGAAGAGATCGCATTTTTTATGGCTGATGCTTTTAAGACGGGTGACGCGGCGTACATCGCCAAATCATTGGGTGTCGCGGCACGCGCCAAAGGCATGGCTCAAATCGCTGCCGATACAGGCCTATCGCGCGCGCAACTCTATCGTTCGTTTAGTGAGGATGGCAACCCCACTCTCAGAACAACCTTGACGGTTATGAAATCTTTGAAGATTGAACTTACTGCAAAAGCAACTGAGCTTGCGTAGCAATATTGCGCGTTAGCTTGCCATTAGTCCGGTAGTAAATCGTCAGGTTCATCATGCAGTGGTTTTTGCTTTAAACTTCAAGCCACTCATTAAATTTAGCCAGTTGGATGCGCACTTCTAGCGGCGCTTTGCGTCTGCTGGCTTGGTTGAGCCGTTTATCGATTAAGGCATCCAAACAGCCTTCGTCGTATTTAGCTAAATACAGCCTAAAACTGCATTCGCAAATGCCCAGTATTTGCGCTATTTCTAGTGCAACCAGATCGCCCGCTTCATTTCGAGTGCCACCTGTACCCAAGCTTCTCTCAAGCCTCTATTCGAACAGTTCGTTTACGCTTTACAGCGTAATCAACTATAGTTGCTCTTTTTTTAAATGATCAATATGGACTTGACTTCACATCAAGAAAAGTGGTTGTTACGGACCTTGAGTTCCGTAAATTTTGTGCATATTCTTGATTTCATGATCTTGATGCCTCTATCGCCTTATTTGATTACTGAGTTTGGAATTAGTGTCGGCACGTTCAGTCTTTTGGTTTCGGTCTACGCGATCAGCGCGGCCTTGTGCGGTATCGGTATGGGCGGAATCATTGATCGATTTAATCGCCGCCGTTTATTTTTTGTGGTATTGGGTATTTTTGCAACCGCCACTTTGGCGTGTGTGATCGTACCGAGTTTTATTTTTTTAATATTGGCGCGTGCGCTGGCAGGCGCTTCTGGCGGTCTTTTGGGCGTGATGGTAAAAACTTTAGTGGCGGATGCCATTCCGCCAGAGCGTCGCGGTTTGGCGATGGGACAAGTGATGTTGGGGTTTGCGGCGGCCAGTATTTTTGGTGTTCCTGTGAGTTTATCAATTGCCGCGAGTGCAGGAATATATTCCTGGCGTGCGGCGTTTTTATTCGTAGTCTTGTGCACAATTGTGGTGCTGTTTTTAGCCCGTCGATTTTTGCCCCAGTTAACGCAACGCGACGTGCATTCGCGCAGTGCGCTGGCGCAGTTTTGGATGATTTTGTCCGAGCCGCGACATCGAGCCCCCTTCTTATTTTCGGCCTGCGTCATTTTGGGTGCGTTTACGGTCATCCCTTTTATCGCCCTGTACATGGCGAAAAATGTAGGAATTGATACGGATCACTTGGCCTATATTTATTTGTTCGGCGGCATCGCATCTTTATTGGTATCGCGAACAATTGGGCGCTTGGCCGATCGTGTCGGCGTGCGTAAAGTATTTACGATCAGTGCCTTGTTGTCGATTATTCCTTTGCTGTTAATCACCCATTTACCGGCGGTGCCAATCTGGATGGCGTTGACCTTGACGACGCTATTTTTTGTTGCGATGTCCGGTCGCATGGTGCCTGCGCAAACCTTACTTTCTTTGGTGCCGCACGCCACGATGCGTGGCGGGTTTATGAGCGTGCAAACCAGTATTGAACAAGTTTCAATGGGTTTAGCGAGCTTGTTAGCGGGCGCAATTGTTCATCAAGATGCCATGGGCCACTTGGAAAACTATTCGTCCGCGGGTTATGTTGCTATTGGATTTTTGTTGATCGCGATTTATTTAGCCTACCGCTGTGTTTTGGCAAAAGAGCAGAGCACGGCCCCGTTGAAGTGATTGACAGAAGCGCGAAGTCAGCTAATCAAGCGCCGTGTTTTGTCGCCCTAATCTCGTCGTCCTAGTCCCGTCACCTTAATTTAATCACTCTAATCTAGCCACCCCAATCCGGCGAGACTATCCGTCAGTGTGCATCATCTGTGTTCATGATGCGAGTACCTTATTTGTGCACTGCATCTGCGTACTTCATTTGTGTAGATAAGAGTCGCCTAAAATCAGAACCTTTAGCATCTTTGAACCCTTCTTCTAATTAGTATGTTTTTGACTAAAATATTTGGCAGTCGTAATGGACGCATCCTCAAACAATATCGACGCACGGTCGCGCAAATCAACGCGCTGGAACGTGCTTACGAACAGCTGGACGATAGCCAGCTAAAAGCCAAGACGCAAGAATTCAAACGTCGCTTTCAAGACGGCGAAACGCTAGAGGGTTTGTTGCCCGAAGCGTTTGCAGTGTGCCGTGATGCCTCGCGTCGTGTGCTCAAAATGCGTCACTTTGACGCGCAACTCATCGGCGGTATGGCCTTGCATTACGGCAAAATTGCCGAGATGCGTACTGGTGAAGGAAAAACTTTAGTGGCGACCTTGCCTTGTTATCTCAACGCCTTAACCGGCAAAGGCGTTCACGTCGTTACGGTGAATGATTATTTGGCCGCGCGTGATTCTGCATGGATGGGGCGCTTGCACGAATGGTTGGGTTTATCGGTGGGGGTCAATTTGTCGTACAAATCACGTGATGAAAAACAAGCTGCTTTTGCGGCTGATATTACCTACGGAACCAATAACGAATTTGGTTTTGATTACCTACGCGACAACATGGTCTATCACGTTGGTGAGCGTGTGATGCGGGGGTTGAATTTTGCGATTGTTGATGAGGTTGATTCGATTTTGATCGATGAAGCGCGTACGCCTTTGATTATTTCGGGACATGCAGAAGGTCAGTCGGATTTGTATAAAAAAATGAATGCGATCCCCGCGTTGCTGACCAAACAGGTGGGTGAAATTGCGCCCGATGGTTCTGGTCAAGTCGAAATCGAGGGCGATTATTTGCTTGATGAAAAAGCCCATCAAGTGCATTTGACCGAGCGTGGTTTTGAGAACGCCGAAAAAATATTGACGCGTGTCGGTTTGTTGTCCGAAGGCACATCTTTGTATGACGCCAGCAACATTACCTTGATTCATCATTTGTACGCGGCGCTGCGTGCGCATATTTTGTATCACCGTGATCAGCACTACGTGGTGCAAACGGGCCAAGTGGTCATCGTGGATGAGTTCACCGGACGCTTGATGGATGGGCGTCGGTGGTCTGAAGGTTTGCACCAAGCGGTGGAGGCCAAAGAAGGCGTCGATATTCAAAACGAAAATCAAACCCTCGCCTCGATTACTTTTCAAAACTATTTCCGCATGTATGGCAAATTGTCGGGAATGACGGGAACGGCGGATACCGAAGCCTACGAGTTTCAAGAAATTTACAATTTAGAAACCGTCGTGATACCGCCTAATCGCGTGTCCGCACGACGTGATATGCAAGATCAGGTGTATAAGAGTGCGCCAGAAAAATTCACAGCGGTGATTCGCGATATTAAAACTTGCCAAGAACGAGGTCAGCCGGTATTGGTGGGGACAACGTCAATTGAGAACTCAGAGTCTTTGTCGAGTTTATTGACGAAAGAAAAACTGCCGCACAATGTCTTGAACGCCAAACAGCATATGCGTGAAGCGGAGATCATTGCGCAAGCGGGACGAGTGGGCGCGATCACCATTGCGACCAATATGGCCGGACGCGGTACCGATATTGTGCTGGGGGGCAATATCGAAAAACAAATTGAACAGGTTTACGAAAACGACAAAATCGCTTCGATTGAAAAAGAAGCGATGGTTGAGAAGCTCAATCGTGAATGGGCGGCCCAGCACGAAGCCGTCTTAGCCGCAGGGGGCTTGCACATTATTGCGACGGAACGCCACGAATCGCGCCGGATTGACAATCAATTGCGCGGCCGTTCGGGGCGTCAAGGCGATCCTGGATCGTCGCGTTTTTATTTGAGCTTGGAAGATCCTTTGCTGCGAATTTTTGCCGGCGATCGCATCAAAAACATCATGGAACGCTTGAAAATGCCAGAAGGCGAACCAATTGAATCAGGCTTGGTTTCGCGTTCTTTGGAGTCAGCGCAGCGCAAAGTAGAAGCGCGAAATTTTGATATTCGCAAACAACTTTTGGAATACGACGATGTGGCGAATGATCAGCGTCGAGTGATTTATCAACAGCGCAATGATATTTTGGAGGGAGAAGATATTGCTGATGTGATCAGCGCTTTGCGTCAGTCGGTGTTCGAAGATTTGGTCGGGCGCTTTGTGCCTGCGCAATCGATGCAAGAGCAATGGGATATCGCAGGTTTGGACGCCGAGCTTAAAGCGGAATGGCATTTGGAATTAGATTTGGTCAAGCTCGCAGAAAAAGACAATTGCGACAGCGAAGAAATTTTGGAGTGCGTTTTAACCAAAGCGCAAGATTCCTACGACGAGAAAATTGCGCGGGTAGATGAAGAAGAGTTTCATCAGTTTGAGCGCGGTGTGTTGTTGCAACATTTGGATAACGGTTGGCGTGAACATTTGGCGGCCTTGGATCATTTACGCCAAGGGATACATTTACGTGGTTATGCTCAAAAAAATCCTAAGCAAGAATACAAACGCGAAGCTTTTGAATTATTTGGTCAGTTATTAGATCGCGTGAAATATGACGTGACGCGTGTGATTACGACCGTGCGCGTACAAACTGCGGCAGAAGTCGAGTCGGCACAACAGGCGCTTGCGCAGCAGCAACGTTTAGCGCAAATTAATTTTCAACACGCTGATTACGCGGGTCAAAGTGCTGAGGAAGCGCTGGCGCCCGCCAGCGAGACTGGCGCGCAAGAG
The DNA here is from genome assembly GCA_031538685.1 of Burkholderiaceae bacterium. GTDB lineage: Bacteria > Pseudomonadota > Gammaproteobacteria > Burkholderiales > Burkholderiaceae > JAVKLU01. Next base: position 5,309 of record JAVKMA010000234.1, read on the forward strand.
AAAATACAGCCGATGCGTAATCACGAACCTAAAGTGGGGCGTAACGATCCCTGTCCCTGTGGCAGTGGTAAAAAATATAAACAATGTCACGGAGCCTTAATTTAATATGTTTGCGATCACGACGGCAACTTATGCGGCATTGTTGGGAATATTGTTTTTTGTTCTCAGCGTGCGAATTATTATTTTGCGTTACCGGCATCAAGTCAGTTTGGGTGATGGCGACAATAAAATTTTGAGGCGCGCGATTCGAGCACATGCCAACTTTATTGAATACACTCCTTTTATTTTGCTGCTGATTTTTTTTGCTGAACTGCAAGGCGGTGCGCAGTGGTTGCTTCATCTATTGGGTGCAGGTTTGTTATTGGGGCGGACTGTCCATGCGGCGGCGATCAGTCGCGTACCTGAAGTGACGGTCTTGCGCGTCGCTGGAATGACCCTTACGTTCGCCGTACTGTTGGCGGCGATAGTGGTGCTTGCAGCGCATCCTCCGATACTTTTTAATCCTCATTAAGATTAAAAACGCGATGCGAACCATAGTTCTGGATACTGAAACGACCGGCCTGTCGCCCAAAAATGGTGATCGCATCGTCGAAATCGGGTGTGTTGAAATTGCGCAACGGCGGGTGACGGAACACACTTTTCACGTTTATCTCAATCCTGAACGCGATATGCCGGCAGAGGCGCAGCAAATTCATGGTTTGAGCGCAGAATTTTTATCGGACAAGCCGCGTTTTGCCGATGTGGCGAGTGATTTTTTAAACTTTATTCGTGGCGCGCAACTGATTATTCATAACGCCTCGTTTGATATTGGTTTTTTAGACGCAGAGCTCGAGCGCATCGGATCGGGAAAAATAGCGCAACATGTTGATTCGGTGATTGACAGTTTGGCGATGGCCAAAGAGCAATTTTCAGGTAAAAAAAATAGCCTCGATGCACTGTGCCAACGTTTTGAAATCGACATTACGCATCGTCAAACACATGGCGCATTAAAAGATTCGCATTTACTTGCGCAAGTTTATTTTGCGCTGACCAGTGGACAGCAAAGCCTGGTCATGAGTGCCCCAATCCAGGCCCAAAACGCGACCATCAATGTGCCTAAAAACCTGCGTGTTTTGCCCGCCGATGAAGCGGAGCAAGCCGCACACGAGGCTATTCTGGCCGCAATGAGCAAAAAATCCACCGCACTGTGGCTCAGAACGTGATACGTTTTTTGCCTCAAGATTTCTATGTCCCGATCGATTTTTGAACAGGTTCTGGACGGGTTTTCAATTCACCACTTTATTTGCGTTTAATTGATGTCTGCGCCGATTTGGCTTTCGCTTGAAACAACCGCGCCTTCTGGTAGTGTGGCTTTGCGCGTGGGCGAACAGATTGTGGAGCGGCATTTTGAAGGTACAGGCGCAATGATGTCCGAACGTATTTTGCCCACGATTCAAGCGCTGTGTCATGATCATTCCATCACGCTTAAGGATTGCACGACCATCATCTGCACGCAAGGCCCAGGGCCTTTTACGGCGATTCGTTTAGCGATTGCAGTGACGCAAGGTTTGGCCTATCACCACCAGATGACGTGCGTTCCTGTGCCCAGTTTGTTAAATTTAGCGTATCAAGCCTGGTGTGCCGCCGGCCAGCCAGAGGGTGAAATCTGCAGCGTTATCGATGCTCGCATGGGCGAGGTGTATTGGGCGTCATATCGTTTTGTGAATGATCGTATTCAAATCGGTCACGCACCCGCCCTAGCGTCGGCCGCGAACTTTCAAGTTCCATCGAGTATGCGCTTGTGTGGTCACGGTATTCCTCAACTGATTGGCACAACACAAGACGACGCAACACAAATAAGGTGGCCCACCGCAAAAGCGCAATTGGAATTGGCGCTGCGGTTTGATCTGCCGCGCCTTGCGGCAGAAAATATAGAGCCTTTGTATGTTCGCGATCAGGTCGCGCAAACCCTACAACAGCGTCAAGTAAAGGTGTCGTGATGCACAAATTCGTGATGCAAAAATTCGTGACCCATATTACTCAATCATTGATGGCTTCAAAATTCAAGCGCCTTGTGTGGGCAGGCTTGATTGGCCTTGCTTTGGTCGGCGCGTTCGCGCCCTGGTCGTGGTGGTTTTTGCAAATGATGTTGTTACCGATTTGGCTGTGGATCATTCGACAGGCTAGCTCACCTCGCGAAGCGTTTGGCTTGGCTTGGCTTACCGGAAGCGCACACTATTTGCTCGGACTATTTTGGTTGACCAACAGCATGACTTTGTTTGGCGGGATGCCCTTAATCGTCGCGACGGTGTTAATCGCTTTTGGCGCGGCAGTTTTGGCGCTATTACAAGGCGCATTTGGATATTTATTTTTTAGACTCAATGCCAAAACTGATACCACAATATCTGATGCGCAGCGGCTTTATGTGAAAGAAATTGTTTATGCGAAAGACGCTTTTTCGGTCGCCTTGTTGGCGGTTTTGTGGGGCGGCGGCGAATGGTTTCGAGGCACGATATTGACGGGTTTTCCATGGCTGTCGATGGGATACGCGCACGCAGAATCAAGTTTGTCGGGCTATGCGCCATTTG
>JAVKMA010000235.1:0-6083 GCA_031538685.1 Burkholderiaceae bacterium
AGAGTTTAAAGCCTTTGCAATGAGAGGCAATGTTGTTGATCTTGCTGTCGGTGTAATTATCGGAGCAGCTTTTGGCAAAATTGTTTCTTCATTAGTAAGCGATGTTATTATGCCACCGATCGGATTGCTTGTTGGCGGAGTTAACTTTACTGACTTAAAATTTGTATTAAAAGGAGCCGTAGACAAAGTCCCTGCCGTAACTCTTAATTATGGTAATTTTTTACAAGTCGTATTTGATTTTTTAATTGTTGCGTTCGTTATTTTTATGCTTATTAGAGTCATACTTTCTTCACAAAAGAAAGAAGCTGAAGCGCCAGCTGCAGAACCAGCTCCAACAAAAGAAGAGGTTTTATTAGGTGAGATTAGAGACTTACTCAAAAAGAATTAAGTATTTTTACTTTTCTATGTCATCAAATTGCCAGAGCAGTATCAACGCTCTGGCTTTTTTATGCGTATTTTACGCGTATCTTATGCGTACCCGCTATCCAAAACTAATTCGGTAAGTGGCTTATCGACCCGAAAACCGGCAAGACGCTATTCAAAATACCTTTTTCCCAACATTGAAGCACTAAGGCTTTAAATACTATAAGATATAGTCTCCGATTCACTTTACTCTTGGGGCGCAGCACGGCTCTCGGACATTGAGGAAATCATGTATATCTCCAAATCAGCTCGACGCCAAGCACGCAGCCTCTGTCATTTATTCATCATAATGATATCGGCGCTCATCATCGCTTGCGGGAAAGGGGGCCGCATATCACCAGAAAATACTAATCTCACCGTGCCACATGGCGCTGTACTGGCAAAGACCCAAGCGGCCTTGCCCGATCAATGCCCCAATGGCGGCGCCAAGATTGACTCGGGCATTGACACCAATGCCAACGGCGTACTGGACCCCAAAGAAGTCAGCGGAACCCAATACGTATGCAACGGCGAAAACGGCGCGCTAGGCCAAAGCGGGATCAATACTCTTGTTAAGCTGACCAATTTAGATGCAGGCTCAATTTGTGCGAATGGTGGGACGATGGTTCAAGCAGGGCTGGATACAAATCGTGACGGCGTACTAGCAAACAGTGAGATTTTTAACACGCGCTACATCTGCAATGGCACTAATGGCACCAATGGCAGTAACGGTGCAGCCGGTAAGAATGCACTCGTTATCACCTCAGCGGAAGCATCGGGCAGTGTGAACTGCCCCAATGGCGGTAGCAAAATCCAAGCAGGTTTGGACAGCAATAACAACAACGCATTAGATGAGAGCGAGGTCACCAGCACGCGCTATGTATGCAACGGGGCGGCGGGAGCCACAGGTAGTGCTGGGGCCACGGGCGCTGCGGGCAAAAACACAGTGCTTAACTCGACCGAAGAATCGGCGGGGGAGCACTGTCCTGTCGGCGGCACCAAAATTCAAACGGGTTTGGACGGAAATAACAACAACGCATTGGACGACAGCGAGATCACCAGCACGCGCTATGTCTGCAACGGGGCGGTGGGAGCAGCGGGAGTCACAGGTAGCGCTGGGGCCACGGGCGCGGCGGGCAAGAATGCTTTGGTCACAATTACTGAGGAAACCGCAGGCAGCGACAAACCCTGCGCCGTCAATGGGGGGGTCAGAATCGCTACCGGCTTGGACCGCAACGGCAATGGTGTACTGGATGAATCAAGCGACGAAGTCACAGGCAACCGCTATATATGTAATGGAGCCACGGGGGCAACAGGCGCCACAGGACTTGCCGGAGCGGCTGGAAAAAATGCCTTGGTGCGCATGAGCGTCGAAGCCGCCGGAAGCCACTGCGCCACTGGCGGCACCAAAGTTGAAGCCGGGCTAGACACCAATGGCGACAGCACTTTGGCGGACGGTGAAGTCACCCAAACCGGCTACGCCTGCAACGGCGCAACTGGTCTCACTGGCGCCGCAGGTAAAAACACCCTGGTCAAACAGACGGAGGAAACCACAGGCCCCAATTGCAGCGCTGGCGGCACCCGTTTTGAGGTGGGCTTAGACAGCAATAACAATAACACATTGGACGAGAGTGAGGTCACCAGCACACGCTATGTTTGCAATGGGGCAGCGGGAGCAACAGGTAGTGCTGGGGTCACGGGCGCTACGGGTGCGGCAGGAAAATCTGCTTTGGTCAAAACTTCGGCAGAAACTGCGGGGTTGAACTGCCCCAATGCGGGCAGCAAAATCGAAGTCGGCCTAGATGCCAATGGCAACACTACACTGGACAGCGATGAGGTCAGCAGTACCCGCTATGTGTGCAACGGCACCAATGGAACCAATGGTGCGACAGGCACAGCGGGTAAAAATACCTTGGTCAGCATCACCGCCGAGTCCGTTGGTGATAACTGCGCGGCGGGCGCTAGCAAAATTCAAGCAGGCTTAGATACGGATGGCAGCGGTACCCTGTCCGACGGCGAAGTGACCCAGACCCGCTACGTTTGCAATGGCGTCAATGGTACCAATGGGGCAGCTGGAGCTGCCGGTGCCAATGGCAAAAATGCCTTGGCCATTCTGACACCCGAATCCCCAGGTAGCAGCTGCGCCAACGGCGGCACCCGCATCGAGGTGGGGGTGGACAGCGATGGTTCCGGCACCTTGACTGGCGCAGAGATCGCCAACACCCGCTACGTTTGCAACGGCAGCACAGGTAGCAAGGGTGATAAAGGCGATACAGGAGCAATTGGAAGCAAAGGCCTCGCCACTCTCATCCTCATGACAGAATTGTCCTCTGGCAACACTAGCTGCCCTTATGGTGGCCAAAAGGTTGAATCGGGCGTCGACAATAACGCTAACGACACACTGGACAGTAGTGAGGTCCTCAAGACTGCGTATCTGTGCAACGGCCGTCCTGCCTCGGGCGGTGCAATCACGCAAGTCATCACGAGCAACCAAACGCTCACCGCCAACCAAATCTACCAAGCCAAAGCAGATACGCAATTGGCCTTAACCCTGCCGCCTACCGCCAATCTCGCCGTCGGCGATGAGGTCACGGTCACTGGCGTAGGAGGTGGTGGGTGGCGCCTCATACTGCAAACGGGGCAAAGCGTAGTGGGTTTGACGGGTATCTCGCAAACCAATACCCAAGGCAGTGGCACGGCCATCTCCACCATCGAGGCCACCAGCGGCGCACTGGTGGGCACGCAATACCAGTCTCTCACCCTGCAATACATCGGCGATGGAAAGTTCACCCCCACGCGCTTTGCGGGTGCGATCAATGTCTTCAACGGACGCATTGGCGGGCAAATCCCCAACAACACGCTGACCAGCAGCGGACTGGTGCTGCAAAACAATGGCGCCAACGACCTGAGCGTGCCACTCAACGCCAGCAGCTTCACCTTCACCGCGCCCGTGGCTTACGGGGCGAGTTACAACGTTACCATCAAAACGCAACCAACCGGTCTGTTGTGCAGCATCGCCAATGGCAGCGGCAGCGCCACCAGCAACACCACCGCACCCACCCTAGTCTGCGACTATCCCGCGTGGGACAAAGACAACGAAGTAGCTCTACTAATTGAGACTGGACAGAATAATGCCACGGCCTTTGGAACCACAATGAGCACTGCTCTAGCGGCTGGGAGTATGCCCAATGTCAAAGGCTTGGCACGATCGAACAACTTCTCTTTCACCATGGGCAATGTCACGTGGTCGCCCTACGAATTCACGGCAACCGCGACAACGGGCGCGAGCCTGTTCGATCTGGGACGGGGGGACACCGGAACAGATGCAGGCAACGCCAACGGCAGCATGAAGAAGGGCACGACCTCAATCGCGACCGAGTTCGCACGCAGTTGGCAGGCACATATCACGGCGGGCAACGCCAAAGGTTTACCCGACCTCTACATCGTCCGCGTCACTTGGCCCGGCAACGGGATCGGGCAATCCAACAACAGCTACAACCATTGGCGCGTCACCGGTGTCAACCCTACCACCACTGACATCAACAAGGCTCCTTATTTCACCAAATACGTGTTGCAAAAAACCATCGCTAACCTTAAGGCCATGGGTAAAAAGGTACGCATCATCGGCAATTTGTGGCTGCAGGGCGAGTTCGACTCTGCGAGTATCCTGGACGCCAACGACTATTACAACGAAGCCGCCAAGTTGTTTGGTTTGTTCGACGCGGCGGTCGGAGTGCCCATTCCAACCACCTTCGTCAAACTGCGCAACAACGACACCAGCACCTGCCCCTACCCAGGACCGGTCAACGCGGCGTTTGACCGTTTCATCACCGATCGCGGACGCGGCAACTGGCTGCTCGACCCCTACAGCTACAGCGGCACCCAGCAACAGCCATACCTGAAAAAGACTGCGCAGGGCAGCCTCTACATCAGCGATGGTGTGAACTTCACCCTCAATGCGATCAATGAGTTTGCGCAGATGTACTTCAACCGCGTCGTCACCAGCGGCTATGCCGGCCCCTATGTCACCCCAAGCAGTAGCACGGCGGCACCTTTCGCATCCGCGGCAGTCAGCAACGTTGGCACCGACTCTCCTGAATACTACTACGTGGTGGCCTTGGCGGGTCAGTCCAATATGGTGGGTTATGGCGAAGTGTTGCCCGACCCGCTGGGTCTGGACGCGCCGCATCCCCGCGTCAAGCAGGTGGGGCGTGCGGCCGGTCAAGACAAGACCATCGTGCCAGCCACCCACAGCTTGGACCATGTGCAGCACATGGTGGGCTCGGCGCGTAGCAACACCGCCAACCATGCCAAGGTAAAAGACAGCACCTACGCTTGGCCGCTCTATGGCGGCACGGTGGGGACCGGCCAAAGCATCGGTAAAAAGCTGTTGCCTTACCTGCCGCCCAACGTCGGCATCTTGCTGGTGCCCGCCGCACGGGGGCTCTCGGACTTCACCACGGGCACTGACAACGCCTACACCGTAGGCTCCACCAAACCTTATGTGGATGGAATCAATGGCACCGGCTCCAACGGCACCTGGACTAAATGGGGCGTCAGCGGCGGAGTGGCGGGCAACGAAGGTGGCAAGACTGGGCTTTACCTGGATATGCGCGAGCGCATCAAATGGGCGCTGGACCAGAACCCCAAAAATGTCTTCATGGGTGTGATCTGGATGCAAGGTGAATCCGATTTGAACAATGCGGCCCTGCACAAGACCATGTTCGAAGAGCAGGTCAAGACCTTGGGCACGGACTTGAACCTGACCCACAGCGCACGCTGCCTACGCTCTAACTGCAGCAAAACGCCGTGGGTGACGGGAGACACCTCTATTTTCTGGCTGAACAACAACGCCGCGGGCTACAACAGCGTATATCTGAACAACTACGGCGTCAGCAGTTTGCCCAACGTGTCCTTTGTACCCTTTATGTATATGGCGGACGGTAACACGACCACGACCAACGCGGACAGCCCCTACAACGCCAGCACCAACCCGACTGGAGCCGATGGTCGCACTTTCATCACTCCGGCCTCGCACTTCAGCAGCGACGCACAGCGTGGGGTGGTGGCGCAAAAACTGGCGGACCAATTGCGTCAGGCGACCTACAAAACTACTCAAAGCCCTTGACCTTAAGGGCGGCGCCTTGTAGATCGCCTTGCGCGCGAAGCGATTGGGTTAACTGTCATGAACCTAAAACCGCAGTTGAAGCTTTCCAACAGGTGCATGTGTTCGTGAATGCAAAGCCTGTATTCACAAAGGTTTCCAGCGAAATATAGCGTTCAATTGCGCTTTTTAGAGTGACTCAACTGACTCAAAGTAAGCACTCCCACTCACCCACGTAGGTCCCAGTGCGCAGGTGAGTGATGCCCCAAACGTGTGCCATAACTATGCACTGTTTAGAAACAGCGCATCAATGCACGACTCGCAGGCCTACATCCCTCTGTTTAACTACAATCCACGCGGCAGCGAGAAGCTCAAGTTTGAGCTAACTTACCTTATGTCGTAGCAACTAGGCAAGCAAAGGCCGCACGATCAATAAAGGACACTCTGCATAACCCCCGCCAAAGCGGAGATTGGTTGATAAATTGGGTTTGAGTCCTCCATTTTTGCGAACGAAGTCCTCACCCCCCGTATTTTGAGCGTTTCCACCCTATTTTTCAGTGCCTTGGCGCATTTTGGG
>JAVKMA010000236.1:0-2452 GCA_031538685.1 Burkholderiaceae bacterium
CATGTTTTTCCTGAATATATTGATGGTGCTAATTTATGTTTACCCAGCACTCGTCCAGAAAAATAAGCCCCCGTATCGGCGCACCAGGCAATCGCCAAAATTGCCACTAGGGTTACACCATCTTGATCAAAACATGAAATCGTTATGTGAAATGCAGTAATGAGGCATAGTAAAAAAACACCGCTGTACCATTTTGAATTTATTTGGACATTAGAGCGAAACAGTAATGGGAATAAAACGCTTAACCATAAAATTGATGCGATTAAGCCGACATAGACGATAGGCGCATCAAGAATCCAAATCGAGACTAATCCAATGGTGCTTGCAAGGCTAAATAAAAAAGTATTTTTAATTTTGATTAAGCGAGCTAACTCAGAGCTAGCAACAACAAAAAATGCGAGAACCAAAAAAATAAAATAAACACGTCCCAGAAAAATCGTCGCGGCGCATAATAAAAATAAAACTGCAGCTGTCAGAATTCGAGTTTTAAGCATGGGAGAGTGGGAGAGTATTGAAATTATGATGAGGTCAGCTGTTCGCTGGTGCGGCCAAAGCGCCGTTCGCGGTTTTGATACCATGCAATCGCAAGATCCAAGGCCGCGCCATTAAAGTCAGGCCAGTAAATCGGAGTGAAGTACAGTTCAGTGTAGGCCAGTTGCCAAATCATGAAATTCGATACGCGCTGTTCGCCACCCGTGCGAATAAACAAATCAGGTTCGGGCGCATAATTGAATTGTAAATAGGATTGTAAAAATTCTTCGGTAATGTTTGTTGGAACCGGATGTTCAACAAGCGCGCGTTTGACCGCCTGAATAATGTCCCACTTTCCACCGTAATTAATACACAAAGACAGCGTAAGCATGGTATTGTTTTGGGTCAAAGTTTCTGCGGCGTCGATCAAGCGATTTAGTTCGACGCTGAAAGCGCTTCGTTCACCGATAATTTTGAGGCGAATATTTTGTTGATGTAGTTTATCAACTTCATTTTCAAGCATCGTCATAAAAAGACGCATGAGCAAGGAAACCTCTGCAGGGGGGCGGCGCCAATTTTCTGAACTAAAGGCAAATAGAGTTAAGTATTCAACGCCCAGATTCGCCGAATGACGCACGATTTCGCGGACATTTTCAGCGCCACTGCGATGACCGAAAACACGAGAAGTTTTTCTTTCCTTGGCCCAGCGCCCATTGCCATCCATGATGATGGCAATATGTCGCGGTATTTCGTTGTTCGCAGAGATAATGGGCACTGATTCAGTCATCTGTATTCAAGAGGGCTTTGAGTATTAGTACGAATCGATTAGTACGAATCGTTTTGTTCTAACGATAATTGACTCACGTATTTAATCAGTCGCGTGCGAATGTTTTCATTATATCGAGAGTCAGTTTGCGCAAACGCTAATCTGAGGGCTTATTTTGAGCGCTTATTGAATTCTTGAATTTGTATCAATTTTTATTACCCGCTATTTCTATGACTTCACAATTGTTTAATAAAACCTCTGGTTGGTCCGAGCGTTTTGATGAAGCGCCGACTGAGCTAGTTCAGCGCTATACCGCGTCAATCAGTTTTGATTACCGACTGGCGCCATATGATATAGAAGGTTCTTTGGCGCATGCGGAAATGCTGTCTGCGCAAGGCATTATCAGCAACGAAGATTACGGTGCGGTTCAAAAAGGAATGACGCAAATTAGTGAAGAGATTGCGCGTAATGAATTGGTCTGGAGCCTATCGAATGAAGATGTACATTTAAATATTGAAAAGCGCTTAATTGAATTGGTCGGTGAAGCGGGAAAACGTTTACATACAGGGCGTTCGCGCAACGATCAAGTCGCGACGGATATCCGCCTGTATTTACGGGCGCAATGCGATGCGATTGATCTCGCGCTAACGCGCCTTCACTCCGGTTTGTTGGACTTGGCCCAGGCACATCATGACAGTTTGATGCCAGGGTTTACCCATTTACAAGTGGCGCAACCCATTTCCTTTGGACATCATTTATTGGCCTATGTTGAAATGTTTGCACGTGATCGACAGCGCTTCAGAGATTGTCGTGGTCGAATTAATTATTTACCACTAGGGGCCGCGGCCTTGGCAGGAACGTCGTTTCCAATTGATCGTACACGTGTGGCAAAAACTTTAGGATTTGATGGCGTTTGTGGTAATTCTTTAGACGCCGTTTCAGATCGTGATTTTGCGATTGAGTTTTGTGCTGCAAGTGCGATCGCGATGATGCATTTTTCCCGTTTATCGGAAGAATTGATTTTGTGGATGAGTCCAGGATTTGGTTTTATTGAATTGGCAGACCGCTTTTGTACGGGATCATCGATCATGCCGCAGAAAAAAAATCCTGACGTGCCCGAGTTAGCGCGTGGGAAAACGGGGCGTGTTTACGGGCATTTGATGGCGTTATTGACTCTGATGAAAGGGCAAGCTTTAGCATATAACAAAGACAATC
>JAVKMA010000237.1:0-1901 GCA_031538685.1 Burkholderiaceae bacterium
AAGCGAAGATGACGAACGCCGTTGCCAAGACGAGGTTCAAAAATTCACCGATAAATTTATTGTCGATATCGATAAATTAGTTGCAGAAAAAGAAAAAGATTTAATGACGGTGTAAGCGTTTGCATCATTTAATTTCAGACGCTTTAAAAATACGTATCCACTCTTTTGACCGTACGTACTTTTGATACCATATCTCATATTTCGCCTCCCAAAAATTATTCTCGTTGCGCTCGATCAATGCGCGCCGCTGCACAAAAATTAAGACTTGTTTTTAACCACTCGATATAAAAAGTGGTTAATCGCTAGAATTTATGCCTCAAAAATACTGTTGCTAGCGCTTCATTTCTTATGAAAGGCGTTTATGCCCAATCAAGCTTTAACAGTTCAGATGGTGATTCAAGCTCTGCAGGCTGCTGCAATTGAATTGCCACCCATATTTGATGCGTGGCCCAACAGCACTACTCATCCCCTACGAATACTGGCCGACGCCAATAATGCCTTAATGCGGCAAACTGATGGTACGACTCTATCTGTCGATATGGTTTGCCAAGCCTTAGCACAAGCAAGCGGTACCAAATTTATGGTATTAGATTTAACCGCGCAAAATAACAGTCTACAAATTTTCACCCGCGTCAACAATTTGTCTCTGGCTTTTATTCAAGCGCAACGCGTGTTAATTATTGATGATGATGGCGAAAATATAACACTGGTCAGTGATCAAGCTTTTCTCAGGGATTTGTTAGAAAACGTCGAAAAACTCTTGTCTCGAAGGGTTCGGCATGTTTTTACACGACCGGAATTATTGGATCTTGCGATTTCACAAATCGCGCATTTTGATACAAAATCACAATCCCAAACAACTACCATAAATAGCGATGAAGTGGTCCAACTGTCTGACTGGTTATGGGGTTACGCCTTAAGCCATAAAGCTTCCGATATTCATATTGAGCCGCGTAAAGGGCACGCACAAATTCGACTGCGCATTGACAATCAATTACATACCATACAAAAATTGCCGCAACATTTATACGAACGCTTGCTGTCACGAATTAAAGTATTGGCAGGGATGGATGTGATTGAACGTAGGCGTGCGCAGGATGGGCGAATCAAACTTGTCCAAACAATTACAGAGGAATACCAAAACTCAGAAATTGAGTTACGCATCGCAATTTTACCAACTGTGTTTGGAGAAAAATGCGTCGTTCGAATTTTTGACCCTAAGGTCGCACAACAATCCTTAGCCGCTTTAGGGTTTTCAAATCAACATGCGCAACTGTGGTCTCATATCACGCAACAAAAAAATGGTTTGATTTTGGTAGTTGGCCCTACCGGTTCAGGTAAAACATCAACGCTCTATAACACTTTGAAGACCTTAGCCAAGCCGGAAGTGAATGTGTGCACCATCGAAGATCCGATTGAAATGATTGAACCACGCTTCAATCAAACGCAGGTGAATTTGAGAATTGGAATGTCTTTTGCCACAGGTCTTCGTGCGCTACTACGCTTGGATCCCGACATCCTCATGGTCGGTGAGATCAGGGATCAAGAAACGGCTCAATTAGCGATTCAAGCCGCTTTAACCGGACATTTAGTGTTTTCGACTTTGCATACCAACAGCGCATATACGGCAATAACTCGCTTATTAGATTTGGGGGTGCCTGAATATTTGATTAAAGCAACGCTACGCGCCGTTCTCGCGCAACGTTTAGTACGTCGCTTATGCCATACCTGTAAGAAAATATCCCCTGGAACCACGCTTTACGAACCTGTCGGGTGCAGTCTATGTCGAACAACCGGCTATCACGGACGCGTAGGCGTTTTTGAATTATTAAATTTCAAACCAAACTGGCCAGATGCACCAATTTACCCTATTTTATCCTTACGCCAAGCGGGTCAAGAGC
>JAVKMA010000238.1:0-1625 GCA_031538685.1 Burkholderiaceae bacterium
AAAAACCGAGATTTCAAGTCAATGGGACAATGACAGCAAGGTGGTTCAGGCGTGGTTAGGTGCGCAGGAAATGGACGTGCAAGATGAATTAATTTTGCGCCGAACGATTGATAAAACCGGACGATCGCGCGGTTTTATCAATGGTACTGCAGTCACTTTGAGTCAATTGCGCGAACTGGGCAGTTTGTTGATTGATATACATGGCCAACATGCGCATCAGTCCTTGTTACAAACAGACCAACAACGTATTTTGTTAGACCGGCATGGACATTTGGAAACGCAAGCACTGACCGTCACACAAACCTATCAAGCTTGGCATCACGCAGCACAATTACTGAATAATTACCAAATGGAATTCGCCACCATTAACGCCGAACGCGAACGTTTGGTGTGGCAAGTTTCTGAATTAGAAAAATTAAGTCCGAAAGCCGGTGAGTGGGATGACGTACAACAAGCGCATTCACGCTTATCGCACGCCAGTAATTTGATTGAGGTCGCACAAACGGGAGTTGATTTATTGCGCGATTCTGAAGCTGCCATTAACGCACAGTTGGCACATTACAGTCAGCGTTTATCGCGTGAGACACAAATTGATCAGCGCTTATCGCCGATCGCGCAAATGTTGGAATCCGCACAAATTCAACTTAATGAAGCCGCACATGATTTAACTGTTTATTTGGAAAAAATTGATTTAGACCCGACACAAATGCAGCAAATTGATTCTCGGGTTGAGGCCTTGCACAGCGCGTCGCGAAAGTTTCGTTGTGCGCCTGAAGCTTTGCCACAATTGTTATTAGACAGTCAAACCAAGCTCGACCAACTGACGCAACCGATGGATGAGGACGATTTAACGCAAGAGGTCGCGCGTTTAAAAGCGGATTACGATCAACATGCATCTGCTTTAAGTCTGGCACGCCAAACTGTTGCGAGGGACTTGGCGCGAAAAGTAACGGACTCGATGCAAACTTTGAATATGCAAGGTGGGGCGTTTGAAGTCGCGCTTTTACCGATAGCAACTTCGGCTCAGGGTAATGAGCGCATCGAATTTCGAGTGGCGGGCCACGCAGGCGTGGCGCCAAAATCTTTAGTGCGTGTAGCCTCAGGCGGCGAGTTAGCGCGCATCGCTCTGGCTATTACCGTGATTGCTGCGCAAGCCACTGCGACACCGACTTTGGTGTTCGATGAAGTTGATAGCGGGATTGGTGGCGCTGTCGCTGAAGTAGTGGGGCGTTTGTTACAGCAGTTAGGGCTATCGCGCCAAGTTTTGTGCGTCACGCATTTACCGCAAGTCGCCAGTTTGGCGAAACAACATTTTTTAGTGCGTAAAGAACAAGTTAAAGGTTCACCAAAAACTGAAATTTACGCCTTGCAAAATGAAACTCGGGTACAAGAAATTGCACGAATGTTAGGCGGTGTTGAAATCACTGAAACGACGCGGCAACACGCAGAAGAATGGATACAGCGTGGTCGGACATAATCAGGGCTTAGAGTCTTATCAAAATAATATTTTATTAATTTTTGGATTAAAAATGAAATTTTTTCAACGATTTTTGCTGTTAAGTGTGACCATGATCGTAGTCGCTTGCGTCTCGCCCAGCGGTACATTAAATGCGCCCGCAGTGATT
>JAVKMA010000239.1:0-3591 GCA_031538685.1 Burkholderiaceae bacterium
ATGCGCGGCGAACCAGGCAGCAAAGTCACATTGACCATCTTACGTAAAGGTGAAACTAAACCCCTTATTTTGAGCGTTATCCGCGAAGAAATTCAGGTACAAAGCGTCAAAGCAAAAATCGTCGAGCCCGGATTTGGCTGGCTGAGAGTCGCGCAATTCCAGGAGCAGACCGTTGAGGACATGGCAAAAAAACTCATCGACATGTATAACCAAGATCCTCAAATTAAAGGTTTAGTCCTTGACTTACGCAACGACCCCGGAGGCTTATTACAAGGCGCCATTGGCGTGACCGCCGCGTTCGTCAAACCTGGTGAGGTCGTCGTATCGACCAACGGTCAATTACCCGAACAAAAATCATCGTATTTAGCGCGCTCCGATTTTTATGGCTCGTCATCCAACGCTGATCCTTTGCAAAAACTGCCCTCCATTTATAAAAACATTCCGCTAGTTGTTTTGGTGAACTCTGGCTCCGCCTCTGCCTCAGAAATTGTTGCCGGCGCGCTCCAGGACTATCGTCGCGCAACCATTATGGGCACGCCCACCTTTGGTAAAGGGTCGGTTCAAACCATTCGTTTATTGAGCGCCGACACGGGTCTTAAATTAACGACGGCACGTTACTACACCCCCAAAGGGCGCTCCATTCAAGCCAAGGGCATAGTGCCTGATTTGTTGGTTAATGAACGCGAGGACGGAAAGGGTTTTGACAGTCTGCGAATTCGCGAGGCTGATTTACAAAAACATTTATCCAATACGACGGATACGACTCCTGAAAGTCCCGCCAATCTTGATGAAGATGTTGCCGCGCGCTTACCCGAAAAAGACGCCAAACCCGTGGAGTACGGTTCAAAAGAAGACTTTCAATTAAATCAAGCATTGAACAAATTAAAAGGGCTTCCGGTTATTGTGGCTAAAAAATAAACGTTGGATTAAAGATCGTCTTTAAATCCAACGTTGAAAACGCCCGCTGATTTTTATGAAACCTTCTTTTCAAGATATTCTTCTTTCACTACAAACTTTCTGGGCAAAGCAAGGTTGCGCTTTATTACAGCCTTTTGACATGGAAGTTGGGGCTGGGACCTCTCACCCCGCAACTTTTTTGCGCGCGCTGGGACCTGAGCCCTGGCGAGCCGCATATGTTCAACCATCACGCCGGCCTAAAGACGGGCGTTATGGCGACAATCCGAATCGCTTACAACACTATTACCAATACCAAGTCGTCCTAAAACCCGCGCCCGCCAATATCCTCGATTTATATCTTGAATCACTACAAAATTTGGGATTGTCTCTCACTAAAAATGACGTTCGTTTTGTTGAAGATAACTGGGAAAATCCCACCTTAGGCGCATGGGGCTTGGGCTGGGAGGTTTGGCTCAACGGCATGGAAGTCACTCAATTTACCTATTTTCAGCAGGTTGGCGGAATCGCGTGCAAACCCGTTTTAGGCGAAATTACTTACGGCTTAGAGCGGCTCGCAATGTATCTTCAGGATGTTGATCGCGTGTACGATTTAGTGTGGTCGCGTTACACTGAAAACGGCCGAGAAAAAGTTCTCACTTATGGTGATGTCTTTCATCAAAACGAAGTTGAAATGTCGACTTTTAATTTTGAACACGCCAACACCGCGTTGTTGTTTAGTCAATTCACGCTTTTTGAACAAGAAGCGCAAAAACTCATCTCTATCGCCCTACCCTTGCCGGCCTATGAATACGTATTAAAGGCTGCGCATACCTTTAATTTATTAGATGCTCGCGGCGCCATTTCGGTCACTGAACGCGCGCGTTATATTGGGCGCATCCGAAATCTCGCACGCGCCGTCGCCCAAACTTATTTAGATTCTCGTCAAGCGCTTGGATTTCCTATGTGGTCGTGGCAAGATGAGACGCTAATGAAAGCCGAATTTGGCGACTTATTTGAGCACACCCAACAAATTCGCGCGTAACGATCGATGACCAACTTTTCGCCTTTGACTTCAGTAAACGTATGACCTGCCTTGTTCTTGAACTACTTACCGAAGAATTACCGCCAAAATCTTTACAAAAGTTAAGCGTTTTTTTTGTTCAAAAACTTTTCACGGAATTACAAACTCAGGGATTTTTATCTGCAAATAGTGTCGCCACTCCGATTGCGACTCCGCGACGGCTGGGCGTCTTGATTAGTGATGTTACGGCAGCATCACCCGAACAAAAAGTCACCGAGAAAATTCTACCGATCTCGATTGCATTAGATGCACAAGGTCAAGCAACGGCAATTTTAGAAAAAAAAATTGCCGCACTCAGTCAACAAATTAAAATTTCATTTTCTTGGCGCGATTGCGTTCGCGCTCCTGACGGAAAAACTGAAGCGCTTTTTTACACATTTTCTCGCCCAGGTGTTCCGCTTAATGCCGCACTACAAATTTTGCTAACGGAAACTTTGGCACAAATGCCGGTGGCCAAAGTAATGCAATACCAGCTTCAGACAGGTCAAAGCGTTTCATTTGTCCGGCCGGCGCATCGATTGCTCGCGATGTGGGGTAATGAAACGCTCTCTTTACAGGCTTTAGGCCTTGAGTCCGCGAATTTAACTGAAGGGCATCGTTTTTTATGCACAACGAAACCCCTCGTCATTACCCACGCAGATCGTTATTTAACCCTTTTACGAGCGGCATTTGTCGAACCTTTATGGGAAACTCGTCGAGAACAAATTAATCAAGCCTTAGACCGCGCGGCTCAAACCGCAAAGGTCATAAAGCCAAACGAATTATTAGATGAAGTTTGCGCCTTGGTCGAATGGCCTAGCGTTTACTCTTGCGCCTTTGATGAAGCCTTTTTAGAGATTCCTCAAGAGTGTTTAATCCTAACCATGCAACAAAATCAAAAGTATTTTGTTTTAAAAGACGCTAATAATCAATTACTACCGCGTTTTTTAGTTGTATCAAACATTCAAACAGACGATCCTTTTAATATTATCAAAGGGAATGAAAAAGTGGTGCGCCCCCGTTTGGCTGACGCTGCGTTTTTTTATCAACAGGATCAAAAAATATCTTTGAGCGATCGCGAAAAACAATTATCTGAAACGGTTTACCATCAAAAATTAGGGTCGCAAGCAGAGCGGACGCGGCGTATTGTTCAAATTTCTAAAACGCTCTTTCAATTGGTTAATCCTAATGATAAAACCGCTACCATTGATCATTTAACGCGCGCCGCGGCTTTATGTAAAACCGATTTACGGTCCGAAATGGTTGCTGAATTCCCTGAATTACAGGGCATTATGGGCGGATATTATGCCGCTCTGGCCGGCGAAAATAGTTTGGTCACCAGCGCCATTACTGAACACTATTGCCCGAAATTTGCTCTAGATGATTTACCGACAGGCGATTTGAATTGTCTATTGTCATTATCTGATAAGTTAGAGTCTTTAATCGGTTTTTGGGGTATTGGAATCCGCGCAAGTGGTGAAAAAGATCCTTTTGCCTTACGTCGATTGGCTTTAGCTATTTGCCGTTTATTAGTTGAAAAGAAATTACCTGTTTCTTTTGATAGTATTATTAACGCCTGCTCGCCAGCTTTTAGTGGCGTTGGCGTCAAAGATTACGAACTGGATCACGAGTCA
>JAVKMA010000240.1:0-5221 GCA_031538685.1 Burkholderiaceae bacterium
AAAAGGCTTATTGCGTGATCCTTTTAAGGTGGCAGAGATTGCTAAAAGTTATGCGCAACATGGTGCCGCATGCTTATCAATTTTGACGGATCAAGACTTTTTTCAAGGAAACTTAACTGATTTGGAATTTGCGCGTGCGGTTGTCAGTTTACCGATATTGCGCAAAGATTTCGTCATCAGTACGTATCAAATTTATGAAGCGCGCGCCTTTGGTGCCGATGCGGTTTTACTGATAGTCGCGTGTTTAAGCGATGTTCAGTTACAAACGTTCACGATGTGCGCACGTGCTTTGAATTTGACGGTGCTCATTGAAATTCATGATTGGATGGAATGCCAAAGAGTGTTGCCATTGATTCAAAAAGGCGTATTGTTGGGCGTCAACAACCGCAATTTACATACGTTTGAAACATCTTTGGATACTAGCATCGCGATCAAGCAAAAACTCTCCAAAGAGGTCATGATGGTGTCAGAGTCAGGGATTGCCAGCGCACAAGATATTACGAAGTTGAGAAATCACGGCATTACCAGTTATTTAATTGGCGAGATTTTTATGCGAGCGCCTGATCCAGGCGTGGCGCTAGCCCAATTGTTCGATCGTGTTTAATTTTTAGAATCCAATTTTTGTGTCTTCAATAAAACCATTAAACGCACTCAAAGTGTTAACGATTGCCACACGTAAAAGCCGCCTGGCCTTGTGGCAGGCTGAGCACATAGCCGACCTGTTACGTCAACGCTATCCCCAAATTGAGGTGCGTTTACTGCCGATGAGTACGCGTGGCGATGAGATTTTGGACCGCTCGCTCGCTGCAATTGGGGGCAAAGGTTTGTTCATCAAAGAACTTGAACGCGCTTTGCAAAGTAGCGCGGCAGATTTAGCCGTGCATTCCTTAAAAGACGTACCGATGAGTCTTGATGCTGAATTTGAATTGGCGGCGATTTTGCCGCGTGAAAGTCCTTTTGATGCGTTTGTTTCCAACCATTACAGAGGTTTAGACGATTTGCCAAAAGGCGCCAAAGTTGGCACCTCCAGTGTACGTCGTCAAGCAGTACTCAATACCTTTTGGCCGCATTTGCAAGTGCACAGCTTACGCGGTAATTTAGACACGCGCTTAAGCAAATTGGATGCCGGAGAATTCGACGCCATTATTTTGGCTGAATCTGGTTGGCGCCGCCTAGGATATGGCGCTCGCGTACAAAGCGTACTGCCCATTGAAGTTTTTGTGCCTGCCGTGGGACAGGGAGCCCTAGCGATTGAAATCGCAGCGGGCCGTCGTGATGATTTATTACCCTTATTGACGCCGTTGTCGGATTTTGCAAGCGAACAGGCGGTCGCGATTGAGCGCACAATTGCACGGACTTTGGCCGGAAGTTGTCAAACCCCCCTAGGAGTTTATGCACAGTGTTTGCCATCCACTCATTCATCGACTAATACGTCTAATCAGGCAAACTCTTTTGAGCTGTCTTTACGGACTCAAATTTTAGGTTGCCAAGGGGAAGTTTTGCGAATTAGCCGTCAACAAAATTTGTGCGAAAGCGATGAGATAGTAGCGAGTGTGTTAAGCGAATTAGATGCAAAAGGTGCTAAAGAATTATTGGAACAGTGGCAAGCCAAGGCGATTTAATCAATACGAAAAACTCAAAGCGCGTATCGCTGTGTGAGTGCGAATCATCGTGATCAATTTATTTTTAACGACACCGTTTTCTCATGCGCAAAAAAATGTATTGATCGATACATTGTCATCAAACATACGGGCAAAGTGGAATGTCCATGCGTGCCCGATTCAAACCATTTGCGATAAATTGTCGACGTCGGATCTTGCACAATTAAATAGTCAAATACAGAGTTTTTCTGATTACAGTCTCGTCGTTTTTATTAGCAGTAATGCGGTTAAAGCCTTGGCCTCGCATTTATCGATATGGCCTATCAATGTTGCTGTCGCCTGCACTGGTGAGAGTACGCATAAGAATTGGCGTGATGGTTTTGTCAATACTCAAGCTACCAAAATACAGATTGTTGCACGCGAAAACGACAGCGCTGAACATCTGATCGAACACATTAGAAACGCGGTGAAATTTGCGCCTCATTTATTGACCCGAGTCTTGATTGTTCGCGCGCAAACAGGACGTAATTTTTTACAAACCAGTTTAGAAAAAATGGGCGTCAAGGTCGAATTGTGTTGCGCGTATTACCGCAAGCTCAATCAGGTCGCGTTGCGCGACGCTCAACAATGGGTGATGCAAAATCAAACATCTAGTGATATGCCATCGCCAGCGCTATCCTATTGGTACTTTAGTAGTAGCGAGACTTTGCGTTTGTGGAATGAACACCTAGTGTCCCAATATTTATTAAATTCATCAAAGCCGGTAAGTGATATTGAATCGAATATACGTCTTTTGGTATCACATCAGCGCATTTTGGATAGCGCTTACGTTTTGGGTTGGCGCCAAGCGCAGTTAGTTAATAATTTGAGCGCTTGGTTGACTGATTTGGCTGAGTAATTAAAAAATCAGCGTATTAAAAATCAGCTTATTTACTATCAAGAAAACGGGTAAAGGTATCGACTTCTTCACGATCAGTGACTAAGGTGTTTTCGATTTTGCTCGGGTCCGCGTAACCCAAGGCCATGCCGCAGACAATGTAGTCTGATTCAGGGATTGCTAATTCGCTTCGAATAATGTGGTGAAAGGGACAAAATGCGGCTTGGGCGCAGGTATCGAGTCCGCGTGCGCGTGCGGCGATCATGATATTTTGTAAAAACATGCCGTAGTCCAATAAAGAACCACGTCCCATTGCTTTATCCAAACTAAAAATCAAACCTGCAGGTGCGTCGAAAAACGAATAATTTCGAATTTCTTGCGCTTTCATTTTTTCTTTGTCTTTGCGCTCAATTCCGAGCAAACCATATAAATCCCAACCAGTTTTGCGACGGCGGTCGATATAGGGACTTTTCCATTCATTCGGGTAGTACTCGTATTCTTCTGTTAAATTTTTGATTACTTCAGGATTGACGCTAATGGCCAGAATTTTTTCGCTCAAAGATTGTTTGGTCGCGCCCCTGATGACAGTCACTTTCCACGGTTGCGTATTGGTACCTGAGGGTGCGCGCCGTGCCACTTGTAGAATTTCTTTGATCAGCTCAATACTCAAAGGTGTTGGCAGAAAAGCACGAATGGAGCGGCGGGATGTAATCGCAAGGTCGACAGATTGAGCGTTCATAGTCAGTTAAAGTCAAAAAAATAAGAATTAAAAATTGCGTAATGATGATAAATCACATGAAGGGAAATTAAGACCTAAATGTTTACGTAAATGTATGCGTAAAAATAATTGCAAAATAGGGAATAAATTGATGCATTTGGCCGTTAATCAAGCAGGTGAATGTTATTGACGCGAATTAATGCGTGATTTACCTAAATAATTTTTCATCAACCGTATCTTAATCAAAGGAAATTTAATGAAAAAATCAATCTATTCGTACTTTGTTGTTTTAGCAGGCGTCACTTTATTTTCTTCAGCAAGTACTTACGCTAAAGATGGTGTGTCTTTTCTTGAACCTAAAAATGGCGCGACGGTAACCAGCCCATTCAAAGTGAAGTTTGGTATCGAAGGCATGAAGGTTGTTCCAGCGGGTGGCTTAGAACCTAAAACAGGACATCATCATTTAGTGATCAATGGCGAAAGTATTGCTGAGGGTCAATCGATTCCTTTTGATGCAAAGCATTTGCATTTTGGCAAAGCGCAAACTGAAGCCGAGGTGACTTTGCCGCCAGGTAAATACGCTTTGACTATGCAGTTTGGTAATGGCGCACATCAATCGTATGGTAAACCTATGAGCAGCACGATCCAAGTCGTCGTCAAGTAAGGCTTTAGTGATTTGCCAAGTTTGCGACGGTTTGTGATAGTTGGTCGTGCGATGTCGTGATCTTGGCAAATTTTTTATGAAACCAAAATGCAAAACAAGTCAGGTGTTATGAGCGATGTTGTTGCACTTAATTTACCCGAATGTTTGCCACGCTTGTGGCGTTTTGCATTGCGCTTGACGCGCGATCCGCACGACGCCGAGGATTTGGTGCAGCGAACATGTTTGCGTGCCTTAGAAAAAAAACATTTATATCGTGATCAAAATCGATTGCTGTCATGGTTGTTTGCGATTGAGCATCGATTGTGGTTAAGTGATTTTTCAGATCGATACAGGCATTCAACCGATGCGATTGATGACAACGGGTTGATGCAATCATTTCCGGATAAATCGGCGGGCCCTGAAGATATATTTTTTTATCAGCAAGTGCGCAGTGCGGTGAATCAACTTCGTGAACCTTACCGTAGCGTGATTCAACTCGTTGCAGTAGAAGAGTGCAGTTATGAAGAATGTGCGCAGATTTTAGAAATTCCCATTGGTACAGTGATGAGTCGACTATCCCGTGCACGGCAAATGATCGGTACACAATTTGGGCCGCCAACTTCTGCGGAGACTGTGGCGGACGGCTCCACAATATTACCTTTTAATCCTTTTTTGAAGCGGCAGGTAAAGCGATGAATTTATTTACTGACGAAGTTTTACTCGATTATGTTCAACAGCGCTTGTCGCCAACTATGTCGCAAAAGCTTGAGCGTGCGATTCAAAATGATCCTGAACTGGCTTTGCGTGTTAAAAACTTACGTTGTGGAGAGCTGCCTTATACCGCAGCTTTTGCGCACGAATCCTTGCCACCAGTACCGACACATTTAATGGAGCAAGTGCGTCTGTGGGGCCGCTTAAGTATGCGATCGATATCGGATGCCGCGAGTCTGCCACAAAAGCAACAGGCGCAATTTTTGGGTGCAAAATTGGGTGCACGTTGGCGCGCGCTCTCCTTGAAAGGCATTCGTGCGGGCATTCTGAGCGCGCTGGGTTTGAGTGTTGCGTTGTCCTTTGGTATGGGCGTTGGTGTTAGCACTTGGGTGCTTAGCAGTAAAGCGGATGACACCAATTCTTGGACAACTGCCGTGGCACTGTATCAAAGGCTTTATCAGCGAGAAACTTTAGAGGCTGTAAATTTTGACGCACCTCAAACGCATCAGTTGTTAGTTGATCTACAGCAACGTTATGGGATGCATTTACGCGTCCCTGATTTGCAACCCGAAGGCCTGGAATTAAAGCGAGTCCAATTTTTAGCGCTGGGGCAAAAACCGATGGTGCAAATTGCCTATATGCCCAGGGCCGGCACGCCGATTGCCTTGTGC
>JAVKMA010000241.1:0-3954 GCA_031538685.1 Burkholderiaceae bacterium
GCGAGCTTGCGTGATATCAGGCGCGTTTAATAATTGTTCGACCTCATGTTCGCTCAAGCTGTGCGGCAAACGTCGCGGCGTTCGCATCGCGCGCATATGTGTGCTTGGATTGTAGGCGGATGCGGTGGTGTTTTGCACCCACTGATAAAAGCGTTTAAATGTTGATAGACGACGGTTGGACGAGGTACTGCTATCGCCTTTGATTTGACAAAACGCCAGATAATTTTGCAAGGTGTCAGTATCGATAGTGCGTAAATCTTTTTCTGCGCGCGCGTTTGAGGCGTCTGCTGCGTGCCACCAAAGCGCCAGTTGTTGCAAGTCACGTTTGTAGGCTGACAGAGTATTTTTGCTTAAGCCGTCGGCGAGCCAAATCGCATCGCAAAAATTATCGATGTTGGCGTGATCACGCATCAGCGCGGCTTTTGACTCGGGCGAGAGTTCGAAGTTCAGAGGGTGTTTAGTCATCTTGCGCTAAAAAACCTTCATGCCGTAATAACCAAACCTTGATCTCATGATAGAAGCCTTGCCCACCCATTTGTCCCGAAAAACCGCCCAAGCTATTTTGCGCGACGACGCGATGACAGGGCACGATCAAAGGCAAGGGATTGACACGACACGCCCCACCTACGGCGCGCGGGCCCGATGCCAGTTGTGATGCAATTTCGCCATAGGTGAGGGCATAACCGCATTGAATGCGATCAATTGCCGCCCAGACGCGACGTTGAAAGGGCGTTCCTTTTTGTGCGCTAATTTTGGGCAGTGGTGCGCGCGGATCCAGAAAATACGTATTCAGCGCCGCCATGATGGGATGATGATCGCCCTGATGTGCGCCCATTTTTGCTAAATAATGAATCGCGGTGACGGTGTTTTGCGAATTCCAATGCAATCCTAAAAAGCCAAATGGCGCGGTCATGATCGCGTTATAGGGCAAGAGCAGGGGGTCGACAGCAAAATTATTTTTCATACCGATGATGCGCGTGCGAGGGATGGATTATTAAAAACGGTGATCACGGATTGATCAAGCTTGAATCATTTAATCAAGGCGCGGTAATAATAGCCCGTTGTACCTGATTTTAAGGTGCGTTTTTATTGTTCAAATGAGTATTTTTACCCGTAGCCTAATGCGAGAGTTATATCGAACCAGCGTCGGTATTTTTATCGTGTTATTGGCCATTACCACCAGCGTGTTGGCGATTCGTTATTTGGGTCAGGCCAGTAACGGGCGGATTGATCCGCGCGACGTCTTAATCGTGATGGGCTTTGCGACTTTAAATTTGCTGGCGATTCTATTGATGCTGGCGAGTTTCATCGGGGTCTTGATGGTCATGATTCGTAATGCCAATGAGCGAGAGTTCATCGTGTGGAATGCCGCAGGGATTTCTTTATTGCAGTGGATTAAACCGGTGGCAGGTTTGGTGGTCCCGTGTGCTTTAATGAGTGCGCTATTGTCCTTTTATTTAGCGCCCTGGGCGAATCAGCAAACTGATAACTATCGCGAATTTTTTCAAAAGCGAGATGATTTAGCGCGATTATCTTCGGGGCGTTTTCAAGAGTCCGGTGATGGTAATCGAGTATTTTTTGTTGAGGAAGTTCCCGATCGTCCGAATGAAGTGCAAAATATTTTTGTATTCAGTAAAGACCCTAAAACGTTGCGCCAAACAGTGATCTTGGCACATCAGGGTGCAGTGGTCACGCAGGCCGATGGCAATCGCTTAGTGACACTATTAGCGGGGAATCAGCACGAAGGTCAAATTGGACAGTCCGATTATCAAGTGATGTCGTTCGCGCAATATAAGGTATCGATTGACAGGCCCCCGAAACAATTACAAAAAGATCACATTCCTGATTATTCGCGTGACAGCATGACGCTGATTCGAGAATTTCGTCAAAACATGGCTTATCAAGGTGAGTTTTTGTCACGACTCTCGGCACCCATTATGGCCTTGCTACTGCCGCTTCTGGCAATTGGTTTGGGCGTATCGAACCCTCGAGGCGGTCGGACGATGAGTTTGGTTTTCGCGATTTTGATTTATCTGATGTACAACAATTTGTCGATCTATTTTTCTTCGGCGGTGAAGCAGGGCGTATTGACTTTCGCGTCAGCCAGTTGGCCTTTGCATCTGATTGTTGGGCTGTTAACCTTGCTTTTTTTAAGCGCGAAAAATCATCCTTCATGGTTTGGGCGCAGTCAATCGTATAACAAAAAGCGGTTAGAGGCGAGAGCTGATGCCGCCAAAACCAAAGGCGGCGTGCAATGATCATTATGCGGATGATGTGGGGCCGGCTCACCTTGATGATTTCTGGTGTTTTGATCAGTTTTTTGTTGTTACTGGGGTTTATTGATTTGCTCAATGAATTGCCCGAAGTCTCCAGCACGGGTTACACCTTCGCTCAATCATTACTGGTCATTGCCCTGGGCAGCCCAACCTATTTTTATGAAATTGCGCCGATTGCGGTTTTGATCGGTGCAATTGTGGTGTTGGCGCAGATGGCGAGCCATAACGAATACACCGTGTTGCGCGCCGCCGGATATTCGATGCGAAATGCCTTATTCAACTTGCTGGGCTTTGGCTGTATCGTGGTCGTCTTGGTTTTTTTAGTCGGCGAACTATTGGCGCCCTATACCTTTGATTTAGGGCAAAAGGCGCGGTTTAGCGCTAAAGGGCAGACCTACTCGGGACGTTTTTTATCTGGTGTGTGGCTCAAAGATAAACAGGACGATGGCAGATCACGTATTTTGAATATCGCGCAAGTTGACTTGGTCGATCAAATCAGTGGAGTGACGATTTACAACTTGGATGCACAGGCCCATCTGACAAGCATGATGTCAGCGCGTAGTGGTAATTATCTGGGGGAAAATCAGTGGCGTTTGAATGATATTGCCAGCACGAACTTTGTGATGACCGTCGCAGATACCGGGGCTCCGATGATCGTCACCTCACAACGTCGCGATCATTTTGATATTAGAACCGACATTACGCCAGAAATCTTGCAGTCTTTGTTTATCGACCCTGATCGAATGTCGATGCTGCGACTGTATCAAACAACCCAGCATTTAGAAACAACGGGGCAGGTTGATGCGCGCTATCAAATTTCATTTTATAAACGTTTGATGTATCCGTTTTCAATTCTGGTGATGCTGTTTTTAGCGCTGCCCTTTGCCTATTTACATGCGCGCAAAGGCGGGCTGGGTCTGCAAATTTTTGTCGGAATTATTTTGGGCGTGGTGTTTTTGAATTTAAACGCGTTCTTTTCTAATTTAGGTGTTTTGAATAATTGGTCGCCTTTTTTTACTGCCGTTGCACCCGCAATGATTTTTATGTTGGGCAGTCTGGTTGCCCTGTATTGGGTGGAGCGTCATTAGGGGCTATTTGTAGCGGCAGCTCTTTGTAGGAGGGCTCTTTGTGTTCAACGCTGAACATGATGAGACAGGACGATGTCGTATTGGGATTTAACTGAATTAAAATTTTATGACGATAGAAACACACGTTGTGCAAGCAGGTTTAAAACCTTTACCTAATGTTAAAAATATTATTGCCGTCGCATCGGGTAAAGGTGGCGTCGGAAAATCGACGGTTGCGGTGAATCTCGCGCTGGCTTTGAGCGCGCAAGGCGCGCAAGTCGGCATTTTGGACGCTGATATTTACGGCCCTTCATTACCCACCATGATGGGGCTGATTGGTGCGACACCTGAAAGTCTTGATCAAAAAACGATGGAACCTTTATTGGTTCATGGGATTCAGTTGGCGTCGATGGGCTTTTTGATTACCCGTGATGATGCGATGATTTGGCGCGGGCCGATGGTGACGCAGGCCTTGCAGCAGTTATTGAATCAAACCAACTGGCGTTCTTTAGATTTTTTGGTGGTTGACATGCCCCCAGGAACGGGAGATATCGCGCTGACGCTGGCGCAAAAAATTCCCACCGCAGGGGCCGTAATTGTCACTACGCCGC
>JAVKMA010000242.1:0-5856 GCA_031538685.1 Burkholderiaceae bacterium
CCCAAAATGCGCCAAGGCACTGAAAAATAGGGTGGAAACGCTCAAAATACGGGGGGTGAGGACTTCGTTCGCAAAAATGGAGGACTCAAACCCAATTTATCAACCAATCTCCGCTTTGGCGGGGGTTATGCAGAGTGTCCTCAACACTTTTTAAGTCTTTGTTTTCACTATATTTTTTCAAAATCGCACGGTGTCGAGTTTGAAAAATGTGGGAGCCCAAGCGTATCATCTGCAACAGCGTCTAAATAACTCACGGATATTCACGATGTTATTGATTTATTTTGAAGCTTTAAAGACGCTCAATATCGCTTTTGTAACTTCTTCAACAGCAAGGGGCGTTTCGTTTTTTTCCTTTTGCCCCAGCCCTTTAAGTAAGGCCGTAAAAATTCCAAAAATGGTGAGGGAAGAACCAACTACCAATGCTAATAAAACGTTAGGGTTGTCTGTAATAAATTTAGGGAGAGATGCTCCTCCCGATACAAATAAACGAAATCCAGATCCGATTCCAAAAACAACGACAAGCGCCTCCAAAGCAATAAGCGCTTTGAACGTCAACAACGTATAAAACTCGATTTTCTGATGTTTCAATCCTTGTGTCGTCACGTCAAATTTCAAGTCAAATTCTCGTTTTGCCAGATCAGCATCTGAAATTGTCTGCTCCGCATATTCGAGAAGTTTATCGAGCTTATCTGTGATTTGGTCTTTAGGCAACAAAGTCGAAACCGCAGCAGGAGTTGTAATTTGCACACCAGCAAGAGTATCGGTAGAGATACTGTTATTCATGCGAACTAGCTCCTGTTGCAAGCTTCAATTTCCCCGAAAAATAGTCTCTAATTTCATCATTACTGATCTCTGAAAACTTACCTTTATTTTGGATAGTTGTATGCCATGGCGATCCAACTTCATGCGTGATATCGCTTAATGCAAATGCACCAAGTGAACCATAAACATCCATAACCCGACTCATTAAATTTAACTCGTCATTACTGAATTCTGCATGAAAAGGTTGCCCACCAAAGATATTGCGGATAGGCGATGTAACTCGCTCCGCACCTTGATACGGCAAAGATTGGTAGAGTGATCTAAAAACAGGGCCATACTGCCAAGCCTCAGCCGCTTCGTGTGAAAGTGGTTTTCCTGTAATCCCCAGCATCCATCCATGAGCAAAAAAGACTAATTTGATCAGTTTCATCATTGAAACATCAATCTTTTTCTGCCTGCCTATTTCAAGCATCTGATTTGCGATGGCTCTGGGGTCGTGTCCGTGATTCATAAAATTTGCTCCTTTGGCAGTAGGGTATCCCCCCATTCTTAATAAAAGAGGCAAGCAGAGGGTTGATTATTCTGGTCTAAATAGACTTACAGGCATTGAATGGGCGTACGTCCACTCGATTGCTGCCTCCTACATCACCTCGATATTGCCAAACAAATTGGGGCTTAGTCTAACTCATAGCGCATCACCCCCTTAAAGCGCTCGATGTATGGGTTTTGCGGTGGATTGCCTGGTTGACACCACGAGCGCGCATAAAAAAACCGCCACGATAATCGCGGCGGTTTTAATTGATGCACTTGCAAAAATTGATAATTTTGCAAAACTACTCTCAAAACATTAATCGAGTTTAAATCCAGTCGCGGCATAAACCTCTTTAATCAAGCTCTCGCCAATACGTTCGCTCATTTCTTTATGAACCGGCACTAATGCTTTTTTGAACGCCGCGCGTTCTGCCGCAGTCAAATTCTGCACGGTCGTTTTGCCAGACGCTTTAACCGCATTTAAAGCCGCGTCGTTTTCTTTTTTCGCCACGCTGTTGGCATAGTTCGTTGACTCCACAATCGCTTCGTCTAAAGCTTTGCGAATATCTGCGGGCAATCCATCCCAGAATTTTTTATTCGCAATCAAGGCATAACCTAAATAACCGTGGTTGCTATCAACTGCAAATTTTTGCACTTCGTGCATTTTTTGCGTGTACAAATTTGACGGCGGATTTTCTGTCCCATCCACCACGCCGGTTTGTAGCGCTTGATAGACTTCAGAAAATGCCATGCTTTGTGGATTAGCGCTTAAGGCTCGCATTTGCGCTTCTAGCACTTTAGATGATTGAATCCGCATTTTTAGACCTTTGAAATCGGCAGGCGTACGAATCGATTTATTGGCTGAAAAAACTTTGAATCCGTTATCCCAAAATTCCAAACCAACGATGCCCTTGGGTTCTAATTTTTTCAACAACGCTTTACCCACTGGGCCGTCAGTCACTTTGCGCAAATCATCATAGCCATCAAAAATATAGGGCAGATCAAATACTTCAAACTCTTTCACGCCCAGTGGACCAAATTTGGCCAAAGAAGGGGCCAGCATTTGCACCGCGCCCAATTGCAAGGCTTCCATTTCTTCTTTATCTTTGTACAACTGACTGTTGGGGTAGACCTCAACTTTGACGCGACCTTTGGTTTTTTCAGCGGCCAATTTAGCAAATACTTTTGCCGCTTCACCTTTTGGTGTGTTTTCGGCCACTACGTGACTGAATTTAATGACGATCGGATCTGCCGCGCGCACCAACTGGACACTGGCAAAGGAAAAAGTGAGGGCAAGCAAAAATAATTTGATCAATTTACTGTGTGTGAATTTCATCATATCTCCTATCAAAACAACGATTATTAAAAAACGATGCCAGTAGTTTTTATCTACCGCCATCGGTACTACCGGTCCTACCAAACTCATTCCCATTTCATTCTCAAAAACCATGCGGCTAAGTTGATCACCAGACAGAATTGTTCATCATCACGCCCCCGCAATCATCCTTACCCTGCCGCACAGTCGCTTGATAATAAGCAAATACTTTTACTGCGCTGGATATGTCCTCAACCCTAATGTCCCCAACCCTAATGTCCTCAACCCCAAATTCTATTGTCAACACCTCGGTGATCAACACTTCTCTTGGCCAACGCTATCAAGAATTGCTGAACGACTGTGCGCAAAAATCAACACAATTACAACGCCCGCCAGCCCGCATTATCGCGGTATCCAAAACGCGTACACCCTTAGAAATACAGGCTTTAGCACAATTAGGGCAAATCGATTTTGGTGAAAATTATGTTCAAGAAGCACTGCCCAAAATCGCCGCACTGCAAGCGATCCATCCACAATTGATCTGGCATTTTATCGGCCCGATTCAAAGTAATAAAGCCGCCCTAATCGCTGCGCACTTTGATTGGGTGCACAGTATTGACCGTTTGGCACACGCGCAAAGACTGTCGCGCCAGCGCGGCGAATTACATAACTTAATAAATAAGGTAAGCCTGCGCGCACCTCTCAATATCTGTATTCAAGTTAACACCAGCGGTGAATCGAGCAAGTCTGGCGTCGCGCCAAACGAAGTGATCGATTTAGCACGCGCCTTAAATAATTTGCCGCATTTATGCCTGCGCGGTCTGATGGCTTTGCCTAGTCCTGTTCATCCAGAGAACTCATCAGCAGAGGGTTCATCAGTAAACGCTTTGGCTCAACTGACTCAAGAATTTTCGCTGATGCACACTTTATTGGCGCAACTGCGTACTGAGCTGGGCGCCAGCACGTCTGAAAATGTACTGGATACTTTGTCCATGGGAATGTCGGGCGATTGGCCGATCGCCTTGGCCCACGGCGCAACGCACATTCGTATCGGAACACAACTGTTTGGCGCACGCGCTTAGTTCAGAACGCCTCTCGCCACAAGTAAAACGAGGGCTGGAAATTAAGACAGCAAACTAAAACTAAAAACTCAGCGCGCACCAATTTACCTCTTTTCTTGTGGCGTTTATTGCGCCATTTCTTTTGCCGTAGCGTCCAAAGATTGACGAATCAAAGCAATCATCAAATCAATTTCAGCGTGGCTCATCACCAAGGGCGGCGCAATAATCATGCGATCACCGACCGCACGCATAATCACGCCGGAGGCAAAACAATGACGGCGACAGACCATTCCGACTGAACGATCCGAAGCAAAAGGTGCCCGCGTCGCCTTGTCTTGAACCAAGACCAAGCCCGCCACCATACCACATGTTTCAGTAATGCTCACCAGCGGATGATCAGCCAAACTCATGAATTTTTGATGAAAATAGGGCGCGGTATCAGTCGCAACTTTGTTGACTATTTTGTGTTCATGCATCAACTTCAGATTCGCCAAGGCCACCGCGCATGACACGGGATGCCCCGAATACGTAAAGCCGTGATTGAAGTCGCCACCGGCCACCAGCGCATCGCCAACGCGTGCGCCGAGCATCACGCCACCCAAAGGCAAATAACCCGAGGTGACGCCTTTGGCAAAAAGAATCAGATCAGGCGTATAGCCAAAATATTGGCACCCAAACCACGCACCCAAACGGCCGAAACCGCAAATCACTTCATCCGAAACCAACAACACATCGTATTTGCGACAAATCCGCTCGATCTCTTGCCAATATCCAGGGGGAGGAATAATCACCCCGCCTGCGCCTTGTACGGGTTCGCCAACAAAGGCGCCGACTTTATCCGCACCAATTTCTAAAATATTGTCTTCCAACCACGATGCGGCACGCAATCCAAACGCCTCTGGTGTTTCATCCGTACCACAAGCGTAGTGATAGGGCTGACCAATGTGCGCAATTCCCTGAATCGGCAAACCACCCTGCTTGTGCATATCGGACATGCCGCCCAACGAGGCGCCGCCAATCGTGCTGCCGTGATAACCGTTTTTACGTGCGATGATGAATTGTTTTTCAGGTTTGTTTTGCAAGCTCCAAAAATGCCGCACCAAGCGAATCATGGTGTCATTCGCTTCCGAACCAGAGTTCGTGAAAAACGCACGGGTAAACCCTGGCGGCGTGACCTCACTTAAGTTGCGTGCCAAATCCACCGCAGGCACCACGGTCGTATTAAAGAAGCTGTTATAAAACGGCAAGGTCTCCATTTGTCGCGTCGCGGCATCCACCAAGCTTTGCTGACCATAGCCCATATTGACGCACCACAATCCCGACATCGCGTCCAGAATTTTATTGCCCTCACTGTCCCAAACAAAAATGCCCTCGGCTTTAACCATCACACGCGCGCCTGTTTTGGCCAGCGCGGCAGTATCGGTAAACGGATGCAAATAATGTGCGCTGTCATCGCGCTGAATTTGTGCGGTATTCCAACTCATACAGCCTCCTTTTTGTTTTAAATTTTATTTGGTACGTACCACTCCGACTTGACAGACTAAGCATGCGGCGACGATCTCGTCTTCGGTATTCAAATGTAACTGACCTTCTTTGGTCAGCACTAACTTCAAAAAATCTAAAGCATTACGCGCGTAAAACGACGAAGCATCAGCCGCTAACAATGCTGGTAAATTGGTTTCCCCAATAATTGTCACGCCCTGATGCGTAATCACTTGGTCCGCACGCGACAGCGGGCAATTGCCGCCCGCACCTGAATTGCCGTTCGTATGATCCATTTCGCCTTTACCTGCTGCCATATCGACAATCACACTGCCAGGCTTCATCGCGGCGACGGTCTCTGCCAAAACCAGTGTTGGTGCTTTACGTCCTGGAATCAGGGCCGTGGTAATCACGATATCGGCCTGCGCAATCCGTTTGGCAATTTCAATTTGTTGGCGCGCAATCCAGGCTGCCGGCATGGGACGCGCATAACCACCAAGGCCTTGTGCAATTTCTCGCTCTTCATCAGTTTCAAAAGCGACGTCAATAAATTTTGCGCCTAAAGATTCGACTTGTTCTTTGGTCGCAGGTCGCACATCCGAAGCCTCGATCACTGCGCCCAAACGTTTGGCGGTGGCGATCGCTTGCAAGCCCGCAACACCGACACCCAAAATCACGACGCGCGCCGCTTTGACCGTTCCCGCA
>JAVKMA010000243.1:0-6106 GCA_031538685.1 Burkholderiaceae bacterium
ATAAAGACGAATAAAGACGAATAAAGACGAATTCACCAATAACATTTATGGCAAAAAAAGACCTTTACGAAATTTTAGGAGTCGCGCGTGGTGCCAGTGATGAGGATTTGAAAAAAGCATATCGGAAGATGGCGATGAAGCATCATCCCGATCGTAACCCTGACGATAAAACTGCGGAGGCAAAATTTAAAGAAGCTAAAGAGGCGTATGAAATTTTGTCCGACCCGCAAAAACGCCAAGTGTTTGACCAGTATGGTTATGAGGGCGTGACGGGGATGAGCAATGGTGGCGGTGGTGGAGCTGGCGGCAATCCTTTTGGAGACGCCTTTGGCGATATTTTTAGTGATTTTTTTGGCGGACGTGCTGACCCTTCAAGCGCCAATCGTGGCGGTGACTTGCGCTATCAACATGAGATTTCTTTAGAAGATGCGGTGAAAGGGAGCGAGATTTCAATTCGCATTCCGAGTTGGGATAACTGCACTAGCTGTAAAGGCAGCGGCGCTAAACCTGGCACCAGTCCGACGACCTGCAAAACCTGTGGTGGTCATGGACAAGTTCGGATGCAACAAGGGTTTTTCAGTGTGCAACAAGCTTGTCCGCATTGCCGAGGCGCGGGTAAAAAAATTGACAATCCGTGCACCAGTTGTCACGGTGTGGGACGTATCAAAAAACACAAAAACTTGCAAGTAGCGATTCCCGCAGGGATTGATCACGGCATGCGTGTGCGTTCTTCCGGCAACGGCGAACCCGGCGCTAACGGCGGCCCATCGGGTGATTTGTATATTGAAGTGTTAGTCAAGCCGCATTCGGTGTTTGAACGTGAAGGCGATAACTTGCATTGCAAAGTCCCAATCTCTTTTGCGCAAGCCGCTTTGGGTGGTGATATTGATGTGCCGACTTTAAATGGTAAAGGCGTGTTTACTTTGCAAGCAGGAGCGCAAAGCGGCGCGGTGTTCCGCCTACGCGGTAAAGGGGTTAAAGGCGTGCGTTCGGTGAATGCGGGGGATTTGTTTTGCCATGTGATTCTTGAAACACCGGTTGATTTATCCGATACGCAAAAAGACTTATTGCGTCAGTTAGAGGTATCGCTGGCCGCAGGTAAAGGCAAGCACAGTCCGCAGTCGCAATCTTGGATGGATAAAGTCAAAAGCTTTTTTTCATAATCACCGCCCCCGTGTTGATTTTTCTCTTTGGTGATGAGCGAGCAATCAATCGCTGTGTAAACAGAGAGTCGTGAGTACTTAATAGTTAGTATTTCGCATCAATCACAACCGATGAGCACTTTCAGATGCGCGGCAACGCTGCGTGCCAGAGGGCTTAGGACATAACCGCCTTCTAAACACGAGACCACTCGACCTTTGCAATATTGGTGTGCGATGCTCATTATTTGTTGCGTGACCCAACAATAATCATTTTCGGTAAATTGCAAATTTCCTAAATCGTCTTCGCGGTGCGCGTCAAATCCGGCCGAGATATAAATCATTTCGGGTTTAAATTGATGCAGTGCAGGCAACCAATGCTGCAATACGCTTTCGCGTAAGACCTCGCCACCAGTGCGTGCGTCTAATCCAATATTGATCATATTTTTGCCGCGCGCAGTTTCACCCGAAAAGGGGTACAAGTTTTTTTCAAAAATCGAGCACATCAATACCCGTGGATCGTCGCAAAAAATATCTTCGCTGCCATTGCCGTGATGTACGTCAAAGTCAATCAGGGCAACGCGCTGGATCTGGTGATGCTCCAGCGCATGCATGACGCCGACTGCAACATTGTTGAAAAAGCAAAATCCCATGCCGGAGTTTCGTTCGGCGTGATGTCCAGGTGGGCGAACGCAGCAAAATGCAGTGGCGGCCGCGCCCGTGATCACCAAATCAGTTGCTTGTACTGCCGCTCCGGCGGCGCGCAACGCGGCTGGAACCGTGTAGGGATTCATATAAGTATCGGCGTCCAGCGCGTGATAACCCTCGGTCGGCGCAGCGCTCATCAATTGATTGATATATAAGCTTGTGTGTGCACGCTCTAGTTGCGCCATGGTGGCTAAGGGTGCATCGTAGGGCATGACGTAATCGAGCAGGCGATTGACCAGCAAGTGATCTTGAATCGCACTTAATCGTTGCGGACATTCGGGGTGATGCTTGCCCATTTCGTGGCGCGCACAATCGGAATGGGTGATAAAGGCGTTCAGCGCAGGGGGATTTGGTATTGAGGACACAGGTAAAGTGGATGAGTGAGTGAATAATGATTTGAATGGGAGTCGCTATAAATAAATTCCGCACCGCACAAAATCGGCCACTAGGACGCCGTTTTACCCCGTGATGATTTAAGGGTATTTTTATTGAGAGAGTTTCAGTATCGTATTCTCACAGCCTTTAAGTAATCTGACAAACTGTTTCCTTGTTTAAAACTTGTTTAAAACCTATGGACACACCCAATATTGACCATAAACAGGGCGCAACCCGTCTGCGCGAAATTCCATATAACTACACGTCTTTATCTGACCGCGAAATTGTGATGCGTTTGTTAGGTGATGAAGGTTGGAAATTATTAGACAGTTTGCGCACCGAGCGCAAAACTGGCCGCTCCGCGCGGATGTTATATGAAGTCTTGGGCGATATGTGGGTAGTCAAACGCAATCCGTATTTGCAAGACGATTTATTGGATAACCCCAAACGCTTAAAGGCCCTGATTGATGCGCTGCACCACCGCTTGGAACAAATTTTGGCGTGGAGTCAAATCGCCAAAAATATTGATCCCGATGAGCATATTCGCGATTTAACGCATTTAGAGCGCAAAGAAAAAGTTACTCAGTTATTGAAATTGACGGCCAAAAATATCAGCGATTTTGCTGCCGATTTTGTGATGACGAGAAAATTGCGCCAGGACGTGACGCGCCGTTTGGGGCGTCACACCGCTTTGGACAATATTAAATTTGATGCGCTCTCACGCGTGTCGCACGTAACGGATGCGACCGATTGGCGCGTGGAATACCCCTTTGTGGTGCTGACCCCAGATAGCGAGGAAGAACTCCCCTACTTGGTTAAATCGTGTATTGAGCTGGGTTTGACCATTATTCCACGCGGCGGTGGAACGGGTTACACGGGGGGCGCGATTCCTTTGACCACGAAAAGCGCCGTCATCAATACCGAAAAATTAGAAACGATGGGTGCGGTTGAGTTGTTGAACATTCCTACGAGTACCGGTGTGCGCAGCGTCGCGGTGATTGCGACGCAAGCCGGTGTCGTCACCAAACGCGTCAGTGTCGCGGCTGAACACGCAGGTTATGTGTTTGCGGTGGATCCGACCAGTGCCGATGCGTCGTGCGTTGGTGGCAATATCGCGATGAATGCGGGCGGTAAAAAAGCGGTGTTGTGGGGCACGGCGATCGACAATTTATTAAGTTGGAAAATGGTTGACGTCAATGGTGATTGGTTAGAAGTCGAGCGCCTGGATCACAATTGCGACAAAATTCATTGTGCATCCGAAGCGCGATTTTCAGTACGTTATACCCATCCTGGCGAATCGACACCGTTTAAAACTGATGAGCTGACGCTGCCTGGTGCGATGTTCCGCAAAGTCGGTTTGGGCAAAGACGTCACTGACAAATTCTTAGGGGGTTTGCCTGGCGTACAAAAAGAAGGTTGCGATGGCTTGATTACCAGTGCGCGCTGGATTTTGCACAAAATGCCCCGCGCTATTCGCACGGTGTGTTGAGAGTTCTACGGTCCGGCGCGTTTGGCGATTCCGTCGATTGTTGAGATCAAAAATTTATTAGACGCACGTCCTGGCGGTGCGATATTGGCGGGGTTGGAACATTTAGATGAACGCTATTTGCGTGCGGTGGGCTACAGCGCCAAATCCAAAAACAATGGCTTTCCCAAGATGGTTTTGATCGGCGATGTGGTCGGTGAAGATGAGGATGCGGTCGCGCGTGCCAGTGCTGAAGTGGTTCGTATCGCCAATAGCCGCAGTGGCGAAGGCTTTATCGCCATTACCGCAGAAGCGCGCAAATTATTTTGGGCCGATCGAGGTCGCACTGCGGCGATTGCGCGCCATACCAACGCCTTCAAAATTAACGAAGACGTCGTGATTCCACTGCCGCGTATGGGCGAATACACCGAAGCAATTGAGCGTATCAATATCGAGTTATCGCTCGAAAATAAATTGGCCTTGCTAGATCAGTTGCTGGAATTTTTTGCGCAACCTTTGATGGATTTGGCACCTGACGAAGATCATCTCGAGGACCCTGCGGACACGGCTGCGCGGGTCGTGCAAGCGCGACAATTATTGGCGCAAGTCAAAACACGCTGGCACGCTTGCGCCACGCAGTTAGATGCACCCTATGCGATTTTGCGCGAGGTTTTAAACGAATCACAAAGTAAGGCCTGCTTTGATACTGCGCACGCTTTTAGCGGCGGAACGGTGTTAGAAGTGATTCGCGAACGTGTCTTGCGACTGTCGTGGAAACGTGAAATTCGAGCACCTTTGCAACAGATTTTTAGTGGTTTGCGTTATGCGCCAGTCGTGCAAAAATGTATCGAGATTCACCATTCAGTTTTGACCGGTCGGCTGTTTGTCGGATTACATATGCACGCGGGTGATGGCAATGTGCATACCAATATCCCAGTCAATTCGGATAACTATGCGATGCTGGCGCGGGCGCATGTCACGGTGGCCAAAATCATGCAAATCGCGCGTGATTTGGATGGTGTGATTTCGGGTGAACATGGAATCGGGATTACCAAATTGGAGTTTTTAACCGATGCTGAAATCGCGCCATTTCGCGAATACAAAACACGCATCGATCCCAATGGCCATTTTAATAAAGGCAAGTTAATGGGCGGCGCTGATTTGCGCGCGGCTTACACGCCATCGTTTGGCTTGATGGGACATGAATCCTTAATCATGCAACAGTCCGACATCGATAGCATTGCCCGTTCGATCAAGGATTGTCTGCGTTGCGGCAAGTGCAAACCGGTGTGTGCCACTCACGTTCCGCGTGCGAACTTGCTGTATTCACCGCGCAATAAAATTTTGGCGACTTCCTTGTTGATTGAGGCTTTTTTGTATGAGGAGCAAACGCGGCGCGGTATTTCGCTCAAACATTGGGATGAATTTTCTGACGTCGCCGACCATTGCACGCTGTGTCACAAATGCGCCAAGCCTTGTCCTGTCGATATTGATTTTGGCGATGTGTCGATGAATATGCGCAATCTTTTGCGCAAAATGGGCAAGAAAAAAATCAACATTGGCACGACGGCTGCGATGTGGTTTTTAAATGCACGCGATCCGGCGGCGATTAATTTTTTGCGTACGGCAATGATTCGCGTCGGTTATCAGACACAACGCTGGGCCAATACCTTTTTAAGACCTTTGGCAAAATTGCAAACGCGTCGTCCGGCCGCGACAATCGGGACGGCGCCGATACGCGAACAGGTGATTCACTTTATCAACAAAAAAATGCCCGCCAATTTGCCCAAGCAAACAGCGCGTGCTTTGCTGGGCGTCGAGAACAGTGACTTTATTCCGATTATTCGCAATCCAGCGGTGACCTCGGTCGATAGCGAGGCGGTGTTTTACTTTCCTGGTTGCGGATCAGAACGCCTGTTTTCACAAGTGGGATTGGCGACTCAAGCCATGCTGTGGCACGTCGGCGTGCAAACTGTTTTGCCGCCCGGATATTTGTGCTGCGGTTATCCGCAACGCGGCGCAGGGCAAATGGACAAGGCCGACAAAATCATTACCGATAACCGTGTTTTATTCCATCGCGTCGCCAATACCTTGAACTATTTAGACATCAAAACCGTAGTGGTCAGTTGCGGCACCTGTTATGACCAATTGGCGGGCTATCAGTTTGATCAGATTTTTCCTGGTTGTCGCATGATTGACATTCACGAGTATTTGCAAGAAAAAGACGTCAAGGTTGAGGGCGTCACAGGTGTGCGTTATCTGTATCACGAACCTTGCCACACGCCGATGAAATTGCGCGAGGACATCGTGACGGTGAATCAACTCTTGACCCTCGCCGATGGCAGTCATATCGATAAAAGCGAACGCTGCTGTGGCGAATCGGGAACTTTTGCTCTGACGCGACCGGACGTGTCGACGC
>JAVKMA010000244.1:0-1863 GCA_031538685.1 Burkholderiaceae bacterium
CAGTATTGGATTTTTCTTATTTGCCAGTGCCTCAACACCGACGATGTTCTATGTCGGGATGACGGTTTTCTCACTGATTGGTTTGACCACTCCGGCACTGCAAAGTCTGATGACGCAAACTGTCGGGCCACAAGACCAAGGCGCCTTACAAGGCACCAGCGGCAGTGTTAACGCAATGTGTGGATTTTTTGCTCCGGTCATATTCACCGCTTTGTTTGGCCGCAGTTTAAACGTATTACCTGGTGCACCTTATTATGTGTCTGCGTTTTTGTGTGTGGTCGGTATCGTGATCGCGTGGCGCATTGCGCCGCAAAAAATCGCCTGAGCCGGCCAGCGCATCTGCCGAATCAGAACATCAGG
The DNA here is from genome assembly GCA_031538685.1 of Burkholderiaceae bacterium. Taxonomy (GTDB): domain Bacteria; phylum Pseudomonadota; class Gammaproteobacteria; order Burkholderiales; family Burkholderiaceae; genus JAVKLU01. The sequence continues at coordinate 361 of JAVKMA010000244.1, forward strand.
TGTGAATCAGGCGTTCATCAGGTGTTAATCAGGTATTAGCGCGTTTTTTCAGCCAACGCATCACCGCGCCCACCAGCGGCAATTTTTCGTACAGCTCTTCGGCGGCATCCCAGTAATCGCGGTGCATCGTCACCAAACCTTGTTCGTTGAACACCACATGGCTGCTACCGCGCACGGTTTGCAAGGTGGTGGTGTCAAAGCGCTTGAAACGAAAGCGAAATTCCCAGGTCAAAAAAGCTTGCGCGCCATCGACCAGTTGTCCGGTGATAACAAAGTGCGGCTGATCAAGCGCCACATACATGTGCTGAAAAATTTGTTCGATCTCGGGCAGGCCTTGCACCTCGTTGAAGGGGTCTTTGAAGCGGGCTTGCGCGTCATAAATCGTGTGCAGCTGCACCACGCTTTGCGGCGACAGGGTTTCAAAAAAAGTGGCTAACTGCTGTGTGCTGTGACGAGTATCCATAGTCATTTGTAATCCGTACTTTCAAAAAGCGATCAAAGCCCCGTGAACTTACGCACCAGCGGAAAATACAGGCGATAGGGCAACAAGCGCAGCAGTTTGAGCCAGAGCGTGAAGCGTTTGGGGAAATGGATGTCAAATAGCCCGCTGGCCCAGCCTTTGAGCATTTGGCGCGCGGCTTCTTGAGGGCTGATGAGCGCCGGCATGGTGAACTGATTTTGCGCCGTCAGCGGCGTGGCGACAAAACCAGGATTGATCACGCTCACACCGATACCCTGGTTTTGCAAGTCCATGTAAAGCGTTTCGGCCAAATGCGTCAGAGCCGCCTTGGTCGGACCATAGGCCAAGCCATTGGGCAGGCCGCGCCAACCGGCGACGCTACTCAATAAACTGATATGCCCGCTTTGGCGTGCCAGCATGTCGGGCAAGACCGCGTCGATGATCTGAAGCGCGCCTTGGTAATTGACCTTGTCGTGGCGCAATAAATCCACGAGGTCGAGGTTTGTGGCGCGTTGCGCGCGGTAGTAGCCCGCGGCGTACACCACCAAATCCAGCGGGCCTTGGGCCTGTACCGCGCGGGCCACCGTCTGAACTTGGTCAGGCTCGCTCACATCCAGCGCACACCACTGCACGCCTGCATCCTGCGCCGCCCAGTCCTGTACACCTTGCGGTTTGCGGGCCGACACCACCACCAGCGCACCGGCGGCACGCAAGGCTTGCGCGCACGCCAAACCAATACCGGTCGAGGCACCGACTAACCACACACGGCGGCCATGCCAGTCGCGCATGGGAGCGTTCAATCGATGCCAAGGCCGCGCCAAACCTAGCGAAACGGCTGTCGACATGGTTTGAGGCCTAACTTTAGGCGTGACACTAGAGGATTTTGTATTCATGCGCATCAATCCGGTTTGACCGCCAAAGGCGTGCGCCGCGTGAACGACAAGGTGACTTCGCCCAGCTTCACGCCCCATTTGCTCATGGTGGCTTTGTTGAGCATGACACGGTCGTCCATCAAGAACATCCAATCGTCAAAATCGACGTTC
>JAVKMA010000245.1:0-2936 GCA_031538685.1 Burkholderiaceae bacterium
AATTCCGGATTCGCTTGGCGAACTAATGACGACAAAGACGGCGTTGTTTCAGTCACAACATCGTCAGCATGTTCAACTTGTTCAACTCCTTTTAATAAAGGCTCAGTCACCGTTTGATAGGCATCATCAATCCGATTTTTTAATGCGGCGATGCGCTGTCTGTCGGCACCCATACTGCGCTCAAGCAAATGATCGCAACGTTCGCGCGCCAAACTGAGCTGCTCTAATAAAACGCCTAAATCAGCGCGCGTTAATTGCGACAAGTTATTCGTCTTTTGATACAACTGAACCATTTCGATTTCAGCATGCAAAATTTCTTGCGTAAGCGAGGAGTCGACCATATGCGTAATATCAGTAAAAGGTAAAAGGTACTAGTTACAAATTCAATCTCATTACATCTAATACGGTGCCAGATTCTAAACGCAGTCTCAAAAATATTTAACTATTATAAAAAAAATGGCGGATTTTCATCCGCCACTTTTATCTAAAACCCCATCTTATCTAAACTCGCTAACCCGTGTTGGTCACACAGGGCTGAGGCGTTCATTAAGGCCGTGGACAATAAAATTCAATCGATGAAAATCTATCGTTCCAGGTCTCGCCCAACCAGGGCTTGCGCCGAATGGGGTCTGTAACAGCAGCGCTCCCTGGGACAACCACAAATGTAGCACCAGTGTAGTTGTTGTCTGCATAGAAAATAATCTGTGTATAACCTTGGCAACCCGCCCCTATGGCGAAAGAGCTGAAAGTGTCGTTTGCGTTGGTGCCATCGGCGTAGAAGCCCACCGATGGGTAATTACCATGGGTGTAGCATTTTGAACGACCTTGGTAATTGGAGTGCTCAAAAAAGCAAACGGAATAAGGATCTCTCACCACCGAGTCTTCTGCGCAGGACACCTCGGCCGACACGCCTTGGTCACTCATGTTTTCGTAAAACAAGTCATATAGGTGGCTATTAGTAGCACTCACGGTGGCCGATTGCCCGTTTGCGCCTCTCAGCACCGCACTCGCACAGTTGGCTCCCGCTTTCGCCGAGCTAGTAGTACGAGCTACAGGACCGCCTTCGCTTGGGTAGTTGCCTAAATCGGTGTAGTTGCCATTACTAAAGCACTTGGATTTTCCATTGAAATTGTTGTGCTCATAAAAACAAACACGGTTATCGCTCACGGTTTCTGTAACCGTGAGCGCCAATACGCGCATCTCCCAGTCCCAGCGGTTATTGTCTTGACCGTTGTCTATGTCAAAGACTTTATAGAGAGCATTAGAGGTTTTTGATGAAGTCAAAAACTCATAGTGGTTGTCCAAATTGCCACGCCATTGCCTGGGGCGGCCACCGTGAACGTTGCGCAAATTCCGAATTTCACCCAGTGTGGGCAAGCTCACAATGTAGTTGCGCCCTGTGCTGGGTTCATTCATGATGCGTGAGCGGTTGTCGTCGGTGATGTTGCTGGCACTGCCTAAACCCAAAATAACCGAAGCGGCATACATATTTTGGAGTTTGGTGTTGGGGTTTCCATAACCAATTTCGTTATACAGGTAAAAAGCGGTTCCTGCGCCATTGGTGGTTTTGTTTTTCAACTCAATCTGCATACCATCTGCACGAGTGAGGCGCAAGGTATTGGGGTACTCTTGTGCGTTTGCAAAACTTGCGCTACCTACAGTGGCAAGAAATGCAAAAAACACGGCGATAAATGTAAACACATGGATTCTTTTTAACACGAGACTTCTCCTTTGGTAGTTGATAAGGGCCCGCAGTTTATCAGAAGTCACTACAACTCTCAATAAACTCAGTTGTAAATAAACGTATGTGGATTTTTCACCAAAATTTCACACCATTCCACTTCAAGCTAAGTGTCAACTTGTTTCTTTAAACCCTTCTGGCTGAGAGTTTGCATACATAAATACGCGGCACAAATAAAAAAAGTGGCGGATGAAAATCCGCCACTTTTTTCTAAAACTCGCCAGCCCGTGTTGGTAAAACACAGACTAGAGTGTTGCATCAATGTGGACAATCAAATTTGATCGATGACAGAGTAGGCTCAATCAAGGGTTGGCGCCGTGTATGGTTTGAAGCAGCACCAGTTGGTAAGGTAATCCATGTAGCGTTACCGTAGTTACCGTCCACGTAGAAATAACTCCAACGCCTCGGGCAACTCGCCCCTATAGAGTAAGACCTAAAGCTATCGTTCGCGTTGAGGCCATCGCCGTAGAAGCCCACCGATGGGTAGTCACCGTGGGTGAAGCATTTTGAACGACCTTGGTAATTTTCCTTCTCAAAAAAGCAAACAGAATAAGGGTCCTGCGTCGCCAAATCTTGTGTGCACGTCACCTCGACTGATATTCCTCGGTCATTCATGTTGTACATATCAAAATTAGGTGCCCGCTCATTCAGGACGAGGTTGTACCAGTCTGCAGTGTTGTTCAGTACCGTATGGTAGCACTTGGCTCCCGCTTTCGCCGAGCTAAAAGTACGGATCGCAGGACCGCCTTCGCTTGGGTAGTTACCTAAGTCGGCGTGGGTGCCATTGCTAAAGCATTTGGATTTGCCTTCGTAATTGGTGTGCTCATAAAAACAAACACGGTTGTCGCTCACGTCTTCTTGAACCGTGAGCGCCAACACGCGCATCTCCCAGTCCCAGCGGTTATTGTCTTGACCGTTGTCTATGTCCAAGACTTTATAGAGAGCATTAGAGGTTTTTGATGAAGTCAAAAACTCATAGTGGTTGTCCAAATTGCCACGCCATTGACTGGGGCGGCCACCGTGAACGGTGCGCAAATTCCGAATTTCACCCAGTGTTGGCAAGCTTACCTTGTAGTTACGCCCTGTGCTGGGTTCATTCATGATGCGTGAGCGGTTGTCGTCGGTGATGTTGCTGGCACTGCCTAAACCCAAAATAACCGAAGCGGCATACATATTTTGGAGTTTGGTGTTGGGG
>JAVKMA010000246.1:0-9418 GCA_031538685.1 Burkholderiaceae bacterium
CAAACATACAAAAAAACCCCCCCACCAAAATTTAATGACCAAACCAATTAAAAAAGCGCCCGATGATTCCGCCCATAAATCCCACGGGCAAAAATACCGCAACAATCGACAGTGTCGTCGCCAATACCGCCAAACCAATTTCACGCGTACCTTCCATGGCAGCGTCACGATGATTTTTACCCATCGTCATATGGCGCACAATATTTTCCCGCACCACAATCGCATCATCAATCAGCAAGCCCACGCACAAAGACAGCGCCATCAAAGTAATCATGTTGATGGAAAAACCAAACAGGTACATGAAAAAGAAAGTTCCGATCAAAGAAATCGGCAAGGTCAAGGCCGTGATCACGGTCGATCGCCACGAATTCAAAAACAAAAACACGATCAAAATCGCCAGTATTGCGCCTTCAAAAATCGTTTGTCTCACATTATTAACACTCAAACGAATCGCCCGTCCGCCATCACGAACGGTCTCCAGAGACACCCCGGGGAAACGTTGTACAAAATCTTTATTCAAAGCGGCAATTTCTTTGGCTAGCCCATCGACAACGACGATGGTGTTTTCGTCTTCCGCTTTCAAAATATTGAAGGCTAAAGTAGGCTGATCGTTAAACATCGCCAGACTGTCTTGTTCGGTTTCGCTGTCCTTGATCTGCGCGACTTCGTTCAGATGTATGGCAATCCCATTGCGCCGTGCAACGACCAGATGATTGAAATCTTCAACTTTCAAAATCGCACTGCGAATTTGAATCGCGCGCGACCGTGTGTCACTCGTTAAAGTTCCCGCAGGAAAGTCACTGTTATTTTTTTGAATCGCCTGGGTCACTTGATTAACGCTGACGCCCAAACTTTCCATCTGTGCCGGATTCAATTGAATTTGAATTTGTCGAACCGCACTTCCCACCACGTTCACCGCCCCCACTCCTCGTACCGCTTGCAAACGTTTTTTCACGACTTCGCTCGCAATTCCAGACAGGGCTCGTAAATCATATTGACTGTTTTTGTCTGTTTTTAAGGCAATCGAATAGATCGCCTGCGATGCCGGATCAAAACGTAATACCGTCGGTTCTTTAACCGAACTTCTCAAACTTGATTTGATCAAGGCGACTTTATCGCGTACGTCTTGCGTCGCTGCTGTCGCGTCAATGGCTAAATCAAACTGGATGATGACCACAGATACGCCTTCGTATGAGCGCGAGGTTAAATTTTTAATTCCGCTAATAGTGCTGACACCTTCTTCAATTTTGCGTGTCACATCGTTTTCAACGGACTCCGGCGCCGCCCCCGGATAATTGGTTTGAATCACGACGATGGGGAAAGTAACGTCGGGAAATTGTTCGATTTTCAGACGTGAATATGAATACAGGCCTAACACCACTAAAGCCGCCATCACCATGGTCGCAAAGACCGGATTGTTAATACTGATACGGGTAAACCACATAATATTTTTTAATCTAAAAACCGATAAAGTGAGTTTTAATCCAATCGAGCTAAGGCTTTACAGCAACAAATTATTGCACCACGCGAACCCGAACACCTACGGGCAAAACACCTAAATTGTTAACAATAACGCGCTCCCGACTTTTTAGGCCATTAATAATTTCGACAACATTGGCGCGATTAGCGTCTCCGCGTACACCCAAAGTGACTTCGCGTTCCGTTAACAAATCACCCTCAATCACGTATACAAAATTTTTATCGCCGCGTTTTTGGAGCGCGCTTTCTGGCAAGGCGATTGCTCGCGCCTCACGCAAGATGATCCCGCCTTGCCCGAACATCCCCACGCGCACACGACTGGCGGTGTCACCCGACAAATTGGCGTAAATTAACAAACTTCGCGATCCCGTTTCTGTGGCGGGGTTGATCCGCACGACTTTAGCGTCTTGCGGCACATCAACACCGGCAATCGTGAAACTAATTTTTTGTCCAAGCCTCACCTGACCCACATCCGTTGAGGGCACCGCCGCTTGCAATTCCAGTCCACTCAAGCTGACTAACTCTAACAAGCGCGTATCAGGTGATACTTTTTCGCCGACTTGAACCAAACGCCGTGAAATCACCCCACTAATCGGCGCGCGCAAAACCGTATCCGCCAGTGATTTTTGCGCGACATCCAAAGCGGCTTGCGCGGATTCAGCATTGGCTTTAGCAATATCAAATTGACTTTGCGAGGTATCAAAAGTCGCTTTAGAAATAAAGCCTTGTTCCATCAACGACTGGTTATTACTTAAAGACTGGCGGCTAATCGCTAACTGCCCTTGTGCCGCACGCAAGGCGCCTTTGGCCTGCTCAACACGCGCTTGCGTTTCACGATCATCAATTTGAATCACCACATCATTGCGCGCCACGCTTTGACCTTCGCGCGCGTGAATCGCTTTGATTTCACCGCTGACATAAGACTTCACAACACTTTGTGTGGGCGCGCTAATGGTTCCCGATATGGGCAATACGACTTGAAAATTGACTGGCGCGATCACTTGCGCATCGCTGGCCAAAATCTCTAGCGGCGGCGTAGTATTTGCGGCGGGACTGTTTTTATTTTCAGGTAGTGGTTTGGCACTGCGCAAAAACAAAATTACTAACACGACAACAATGACCAACGCCGCCATCAGCCAAAGCGTCAAGCGCGATTGTAAAAATAAGCGAAACGGATTTTTCATAAAGTACACCCCATAAAACACATCCCTTAAAACACATCCAATGATGACATCAACATTTTTTCTCAAGCAATCAAACCTTGATCTCGTGATTATCCACGCGACATCATGACAAATTCAAACCGCGACAAATATCCGACATATCCGAGTCAAAAAAATAGGCGGCTGTAATAAGGGCACTTCTATAAATACAGAATGTGCGGATGAAGTGCGAGCCGCACAGCACACAGAAACCGGAGCGTACATACAGTACGTGAGGATTTCGCGTACTGCGCAACAAAGCAATTCGCCGCAAAAATGAATTGAAGAAGTGTCCATAAAGAGTTCTATTGGTTACAATCCCCTAGCCTACTCTTATTTTGAGTCGGTACTGGCGTGTGTCAAATCAAATCGACACCACACCCTATAATCAAAACTTCGTGCAACATTACGTCACATCACGTCACACTACCACTATTGGAATCTATCATGATGAATAAAGGTCAATTATTACAAGACCCTTTTTTAAACATCCTACGTAAAGAACATATGCCTGTCGCCGTGTATCTGGTGAATGGGATTAAATTGCAAGGTCACATTGAATCGTTTGATCAATACGTGATCTTGTTACGCAATACGACTGTGCAAATGGTTTACAAACACGCGGTATCAACGATTGTGCCATCACGCCCTATCGAGATGCCATCACTGGACGAAAACGAATAATTGTCATCAGGCTGAAATCACGCTGAACGCGGCAATTAGTTTATTCGTTTTACTGACACCGTATTTGATCGCGTCAATCTGCATTGAGCGGGCGTTCACTTGCGCGCCTTGTGATACCTTGTGCTACGATGTACCGCTAAACTCTGCACATTCGTGCAGAGGGCGATTTTTCTATCTGATGCTATCCCTTTGACCTCTTCATCCTCAGCAAATTCCCCCGAACATTTAGCTCAACCGACTAACGGATTGCTCACAGCGGGGCGGCCACGAAATTATTCAACCACCGAAAAAACCACCACTGCGATCGTTGTTGGGGTGGATTTGGGCGATCTTGGTTTTACTGACAGCTTAAAAGAGGCCTGCCTATTGACCGACACCGCCGGTGCGGTCGTATTACAAACCTTTACCGCCAAGCGTCGCGCGCCTGATGCCGTGACCTATATCGGGAGTGGGAAAGTCATTGAAATCGCGGCGGCTGTTGCCGCTCAAGAAGTTGACTTGGTCGTCTTTAATGTCGCCTTATCGCCTGGTCAACAGCGTAATTTAGAACGCGAACTGAAAACCCGCGTCCTTGATCGAACGACTTTAATTTTAGATATTTTCGCCATGCGCGCGCGCAGCCATGAAGGCAAATTGCAAGTGGAACTGGCGCAGTTACAACATTTGTCCACTCGTTTGGTGCGTGGTTGGACGCATTTAGAGCGCCAAAAAGGCGGAATTGGTTTGCGCGGTCCAGGTGAAACACAATTAGAAACTGATCGCCGCTTGTTGGGCGATCGTATCAAAACACTTAAAGCGCGTTTAGCAAAAGTTCAGCAACAAAATGATACGCGTCGAAAATCGCGCGCGCGTAGCGATGTCTTTAGCGTGTCGCTGGTTGGCTACACCAATGCGGGTAAATCGACTTTGTTTAACGCGCTGACCAAATCAAAAACCTATGCTGCCGATCAGTTGTTCGCCACTTTGGATACCACCACGCGCCGCATCTACATAGAGTCTTTAGGTAATGTCGTGATTTCCGATACCGTCGGATTTATTCGTGATTTGCCACATGAATTGGTCGCCGCCTTTCGCTCAACCTTAGAGGAATCGATTCACGCCGATTTATTGCTGCAAGTGGTCGACATCAATCACCCGATGCGCGATGAACATATTCGCGCCGTCAATCAAATATTAAAAGACATTAAGGCGCCGATTGATCGACAGGTCTTAGTGTTTAACAAAGCTGATTTATTGCCACCGCCGACGCCGGCACCTCTTGACGAACACCGCGACGACTTAATGGCAGAAATCGTTGAAGCACCGCTTAACAATGCCATCGAAGAACCGCTTGAACGCGTTGTCGTCAGTGCAAAAACCGGTCTAGGTTTAGATTTAATTTTAAAAATAATTATTCAAGCCGCTAATAGAGGGGAACGAGGGGAGTCCTATAAATTCACGGCGCAAGCGCAATGAGAGCTGACTGAAAGGATTAAATTTTGGTTTTCCATTTTTTCGATTTAGCTTCTGATTTAGCTTCTGATTTAGCTTCCGATTTTGACCCTTGTTTCGTGAATTTTGGATCTAAGTGATTTTTAGGCGCATTACCCCTGTTTTCCCCGCCCTCATGCCATTTTGGGCAGACCAACCCCTGTGATGCTCACAAGCTCATTGCGAATCAGTATCTCAATGCGGCTCATGTGGTAAATTGGCTTTCTAGTTGCCCTTTCTCTTGCGCTACTTATAAAAGTTCCCTAAAATCACTCGGCTCGCATCACTTAATTTTTTATACGCAGTGCGCAAGCACGAAAACACACCCTATCAACCTCTCATCGCTAACTTTGATGCCTATACGCAATCTTTTCCCCTTGCTGCTCTTTTTTCTTGTCGGCTGCGGCGTAAGTGTCCCTACGGGTTCTACAGATGTTGGCGGATCAAGCCCACAGGGGACTAGCGATACGGTAACGCACGAACCTGTAACACCCGTTGCGCAGGAAACGCCCACACCAGTAACACCAGTAACACCAGTAACACCAGTAACCGCGCCTATAAGGCCCGTAGCTCAAGCGATGAGCACGGGCAACCCGACTCCATTGGCGAAAGACACTGCTTATATGAGCGAGCTTTTAGAGCTTGCGCGCCAACACGTACAAGCAGAAATCGATGGTCGCCCTGATATTGGGATGATTTATGGTGATGCCGACCAGACTATTGGCGTTGGTGGCAAATCTCGCCTTATGTACCCCGAGGAACAATCTTCTGCCATGCCTTTTGTCATGACGGCCAATAACAGTGTTTTGGCCAGCGTGGCGCACGTTCGCAACAGCAACGGCACGGTTGGCCATGGCATCAGTTATGGCGGCAATATCCTCAACATTGTTGGTGGTAATGCCAACCACTCTTATCACTCCTTAATGAAGCGGCTATTCGCTTGGGCTTTGTCTAATGACCCCAATGCCGCACTCCCCCAAACGGTTAAGTACGCGGTATCCAGTTACGCGGTATCCGATGGCGCAAAATTTACTGATGCACACATCACCACCCTATTGCAAAAAGCGGGAGCAAAAACCATCACCAAAGTAAATTGCGACATTAAAGACAAAAACAATACCTGTTGGCAAGAGGTTGACCTCTTTATTTTTGGGCAAGGGGTAACAAACGACGGGGCACTCACTGAGACGGTCAGCAAGTATTACCAAGCAGGGAAAACCATTTTTTATAACCAAATGGAGTGGACCGAGTGCGGTAGTGGTTGCTACGCCGTCAACCACGCGATCGGCATCGCCGTGCAACAAGGCAATGCCGGCAATTATTTTGGTGAAAGCAGTGTGGCCGCAGGCCGAACAGCGGCACAATCCGTACAAAAAGCCAACGATTGGAAAAACAAGCAAGGCAACTTACTAGGCCTTATCAGTTCCTTACAAAACGACAGCCTGACGGCGTGGAATGGTGATGGGCAATTAACCACTATCGACAGTTTCAAAACGCAATTACGCGCCTATGAAGCGGCGGGTACAAAATTGTTTGCTTTGGATGCGTCTTTTAATCACTTAAAAGCCTTGGTTTTATGGGCAGATATGGCGCGCCAAGGATTGCGCTATAACATTACTTTACTGAATAAAAACACCGGGCGGCCCATCGATTTTTTACGTGCTATGGTCGCAGATACTTGGACTTATTCAGTACGTGAGCACACCAACGCATCCGACAAATTTGGCGATTGGATGCCCGACAAAGTAAAGGATGTGGAGCAACCAACGGAATCCGAAGTGATTGAGGTCACCATCCCGCAAACCAACGGGTTTACCGCCATTGGTCGAGGTGCCTTACCAGGTAAAGCCGTGAAAATTGAAGTATTAAACGACGATAAAGCAGGCAGCCTCGCCCTCAAAATTGGGCACATCCGTGCCCATGGCAACCCCGTTACCAGCGACTATTCACGTCCACGCACTCCAGATGGACATGAAACGCTGTTGCTGCGCGATGGTGCAATGAATGTACGCACCTACCCGTGGGGTGGTCCGCTGTTTTTAAGTTATAAAGGTCGCGCCGTTGACACCAAGACCAACACCTACCCCAACATCAAACTACGAATTACGGGTGCCATTAAATATGCGCATTGGGATTTCACGCAAACAATGACGCAAGCCGATTTAGACATCGCGTCGGCGGCACTGACACGGCGTGATTTTGGCTGGAATACCGCCAAATTTGTGGGCGGTGAATTTCAACAAATTATCGGCAATGCAATCAGCAGTTTGGGCAATGGCACCGCTGAAGACTATGTCATAAAAAATGTGAAGGGTCTTATTTTTGACACCAACCACATTGCTAATGGCTACAACAATATGCCGTTGCGCAGCAAAGTTGCAACACAATGTACTGACTTGGGCTGGGATTGCACCAGCAACATCCACAAGGCGCCTGGCGTACAACACTTTGTTGGTTGGATTGCCCAATGTGGTTATTTATGTTCTGGCAACCCTAGTGATGGTTATCCTGGCATTGATACCGGTTGGGGGTGGGTACATGAATTGGGCCACAACACGGTGCAACGAGTGATGACCATTTACGACTGTATCGTGGAGTGCGACAACAATATTTTGGCAAATGCCCAAATGATGCGCAAGTATCAACTTTTTGCTCAAGATACCAACGGCGGTAGCATTGACGCGGCGGGTTTATTTGGCATTTTGAAAACGGCGCGGGCAACTGGCAAGACGGGAGACAATTTGAACGACGAGGTGTATAACAAATTATGGCGACAGGGGCTTAATACCGCGTCGCAAATGCGGGCGGTGCATTTCCAGCTGGCGTTTCTGTATACGAAGTTGCAACATCCCGAAACCACCCTACCGACGTCAGACAACACATTGGAATTTTTTACCTTGTTGACCAAGGGCGACCGCTTGGTGAGCAGAGCGTGGGATGCTGCCAATAAAGCAAAATACGGCATGAGCGCCTACAGCACCAACACGATTACGAATGATGATTTATTGTTCGTTTTATCGAGCAAAATTATTGGAAAAGATTTAACGCAATTGTTCAAGATGTACGGCTTTAAAAACAGTCAAACGGCATTGGATTCTGTGGCTGCGCTTAAATTACCTGCGGCACCCATGACGTTTTATGCCCTACGCGCAAATGGTAACAATCGCGTAACAGAGGGCCAATGGCTGGATATGAGTCCTTGGGCAAACTCAGCCGCGAGCATTCCAAGCTATCCTTGGTAGAGAGGGGCTTGTTATCTTCGCGTTACCTTCGCGTTACCTTCACGCTTATTGCGCTGAATCGGGGTCGGGATGAAAGCGGCGGCGATGATTTGACCGCTCTTCATCTCGATGCCTTCGCCATTGAGCGCTTATTTCCCAGTTAATGACTGTGTTTAAGCGCTCTAGCGGATCGCCGTGTTTACTCAATTGCGCGCGGCGTTTGTCGGTGTCAAACTCATCCCAGTTGCATGTCAGTATCATCTCATTGCTAGCCTTGGTCTTTAACGCGACTTACGCACTGCTTATATACGGCTTACGCCGCGCTTGTTGTCGGGGGTTTCCCTCTATTGATAGAAGTGCCCTAGCGTTCTTCCTATAATGCGCCCTCGATTAGCAAATCAAACACTATTAGTCCTGATTAACAGTTCTCTTTAAGATCTATGTTTAAACGACTCAAAATTGCCCTAGCCTCTCTCAACAATAACGATTGGGGACGAGGCAGTCAAAAGCCTGACACGCCTCCCGATCCAGCCAAAGAACCATCCTCCAAACCGCGTCCAGGCTATGGCGCCAACCCCGAACTCGAAGAGTTATGGGCCAATATCAACGAACGCTTGGGTGACTTGTTTGGAAAGAAAGGCGGTAAAAACAACCCCAACAACAATTCTGGTAATGGCAATGACAATGGCAAACCAAATACGCCGTTTCAATTAGGATTTAATCCATGGTTCTTGATTGCTGTCCCTGTCGTGCTGTGGCTGGCCAGTGGATTTTTTATTGTCCAAGAAGCCCAACGCGGTGTGATTTTGACTTTTGGTGCGTATAGCGAAACCGTCGGCCCAGGTTTTCGCTGGCGTGCGCCCTGGCCCCTTCAATCAAACGAAGTCGTCAATATTTCACAAATTCGGAAAATTGAAATTGGTTATCGCAACAACATCAGAAACAAAATTCCTGAAGAATCTTTGATGCTCACCAATGACGAAAATTTAATTGACGTTCAGGTGACTGTCCAGTTCCGCTTAAAAAGCCCCGAAGATTATTTATTCAACAACCTCAATACGGATCACACGATAAAGTTGTCTGTGGAGTCTGCTTTGCGCGAAATTATTGGACGCTACAAAATGGATTTTATTTTGTACGAAGCGCGTGAAAAAGTGGCTCAAGATACGGCCGCTTTAGCGCAAGAAATTCTAGATCGCTATAAAACCGGTGTTCTGTTGTCTGGCGTAATTTTGCAAAACGCCCAACCACCAGAGCCCGTACAAAGCGCGTTTGATGATGCGGTCAAAGCCGGACAAGATCGGGACCGTCAAAAAAATGAAGGCGAGTCTTACGCCAACGATGTGATCCCCAAAGCTAAAG
>JAVKMA010000247.1:0-5615 GCA_031538685.1 Burkholderiaceae bacterium
CAAATTCACCAACATGCCCTAGCTTACGCCATCGGTGAAGCAAGCGTTGCGGAGATTGATCAAATCAATATTTTGCAAGCGACTTTATTAGCCATGCAGCGTGCTGTTTCATCCTTGATCTTGTCATCAAAAATTCGTGCGCATTTGTATATTCAAATCGACGGTAACCGCGCACCCAAACTCGATTATTCGACTGAAACTATCGTCAAAGGTGATCAAAAAATAACGGCAATTTCTGCGGCATCAATACTCGCCAAAACTTATCGTGATGAATTGATGATGTTGGCGCATCAGCAATATCCGCAATACCAATTCGCTACGCATAAAGGTTATGGCACTTCTTTGCATCTGTCTTTATTACGCGCTCACGGCCCCTGTCCTTTGCATCGAAAAAGTTTTACGCCAGTGCGTCAAATGCTTCAATCTCATTAAATTTCATGTCAATTAAAACCATCGAATCGGCTCATAACGCAACACTTAAAGAAATTGACATCTTGCTCACTGATGCGCGCCTGCGCCGCAAATCCAAACGCACCGTGTTAGAAGGTGTTCATTTATGTGATTTGTATTTAACTAAATTTGGCGCGCCAATAATTTGTTTAGTGGCGCAAGAAGACGCCGAACACGAAGAAATCATTCCCATCATTAACCGCCTCGAAATCGATGGAAAAGTCACGGTGTATCGAGTTGCCAAATCACTTTTTAAATCCGTTAGCTCGGTGGTCAATGGCTTGGGCCTGTTATTTGTCGTTCCCCAGCCGATACAAAAAAATACGACGCCAGAGCCGCATGAAAACTGGTTGGTACTTGATGCAATTCAAGACCCAGGTAATTTAGGGACGATTATTCGCACCGCCGCCGCTGCGGGAATTAACGCCATCGCTCTTAATTCTGAATGCGCCGCGTGTTGGAGCCCCAAAGTGATGCGCGCGGGAATGGGTGGGCATTTTTTCATTCGTCTGTATGAAGATCTTGATTTGAAATCGTGGTTTGATGCTTTACCCAGCGCTCACCCTAAAATAATCGCGACCAAAGTCAATGCCGCACAATCTTTGTACGACACGGATTTAACCGCACCACATATTTGGTTGATGGGTAATGAAGGTCAGGGATTGCGTGCGGAATTATTGGCTTGCACAGAAATTCAGATTTCCATTCCACATCGCACTGAAATCGAATCTTTGAATGTTGCCAGCGCAACTGCGGTATGTTTGTTTGAAATGAAACGGCAACAAAATCTTGCCCAGAAACTGCTTCAATAAAGTCTTTAAATTTATAAAAAAATTACGTTTCGACGTATCCATATAATTCAGTTAATTGATTTTTTATTTTTTACCATGAACTCAAATTGTAAGCTTCAATGTCGCGGATTGGCCGTCTTAACTGTTGTTGCTGTAGCTTTTGTTTGGCTGACGCATTCGGTGTTTTTTGACACAGTAAAACCAAAGCCCTCAGCTATGGCTGAAGACGAAATTTTTATGCGGATTCGCCCTGATGCGCAACAAAACGTGATGCAAGCCAGTGTCGCGCCTAAAGAATTTGCTAATGGTGAAGCGGTGTATCGATCAACTTGTGCAGCTTGCCATGAAGCTGGCGTACTCGGCTCACCGAAATTTTCTAACCGCGCACAATGGGCACCTCGAATCGCGCAAGGTTATGCTACTCTGTTAAAAAATGCGACGACAGGTATTCGTCAAATGCCTGCGCGTGGCGGCAATGCAACTTTGACTGACTACGATATTGGTCGTGCCATTGTGTATATGACCAAAGCTGCAGGCGCTTCATTCCCTGAACCCAAAGCGCCGAAAAAATAATTTCCGCTTGATGTAATAAACGATGTCATTCTGATTTTCAATAGAAGTGAGAATCGGAATAAAACATCATCACAAACGCGGCAACAGTGCCGCGTTTGTCTTTTCTAAACTCTGGCATTAACTGTCACCTGCTTGATTCACTTGTTTGATTATTTTCTCTGAGGAGCTTCCCATGTCCGACCGTATTATTATTTTTGACACCACTTTGCGTGATGGCGAGCAATCTCCTGGCGCATCCATGACGAGAGAAGAAAAACTACGCATCGCCAAAAAATTAGAGCATTTACGCGTTGATGTGATTGAAGCAGGTTTTGCGGCGGCATCACCAGGTGATTTTGAAGCGATTAAATTGATCGCAAACAGCATTGAAAATTCGTCAATTTGCGCCCTCGCCCGCGCCAATGAAAAAGACATCGAACGCGCCGCCGACGCGCTCAAAAATGCCCGTCAGCCGCGTATCCATACCTTCATCGCAACATCCGCCTTACAGATGGAAAAAAAATTAAAAATGACGCCCGAACAAGTGCTGGAACAAGCGCGTATGGCGGTAGCTTTTGCACGAACCTTTACCGATAACCTTCAATTCACTCCCGAAGACGCCACCCGTTCTGATCCTGATTTTTTGTGCCGTGTTTTAGAAGCCGTGATTAGCGAAGGTGCAGGAACCATCAACATTGCCGATACGATTGGTTACGCAGTGCCCGAGTTATACGGCCAGTTTATTTTGGATTTGCGCACACGAATCCCCAATTCAGATAAAGCAATTTGGTCTGTGCATTGCCATAACGATTTAGGCTTGGCTGTGGCAAACTCTTTAGCAGGTGTCATGATTGGCGGAGCCCGTCAAATCGAATGCACGATCAACGGCTTGGGTGAGCGGGTGGGTAATAGTGCGCTGGAAGAAATTGTGATGGCTTTACGCACACGTAAAGACTATTACCAACTCGACTGCAATATTGAGGCGCAACAAATCGTCCCAAGCTCAAAACTGGTATCGCAAATTACCGGTTTTTTTGTGCAGCCTAACAAAGCGATTGTCGGCGTCAATGCGTTTGCACACGCATCAGGAATTCACCACGATGGCGTATTAAAAGCGCGCAACGCCTACGAAATCATACGTGCCGAGGATGTGGGTTGGAATAGCAACAAAATTGTTTTAGGCAAACTCTCGGGGCGTAACGCTTTCAAACAACGCTTAAATGAATTGGGCGTCAATCTAGAATCAGAATCAGAACTCAACACCGCGTTTGCGCGCTTTAAAGAATTGGCCGATCGAAAAAGTGAACTTTTTGATGAGGATTTAATCGCTTTATTAGGTGAAAACATCACCGATATAGAGCGTTATCAATTTGTCGCGCTGCGCCAACAATCTGAAACGGGTGAACAAGCAAAAGCGCGAGTCACATTTACCGAAGCCAATAAAGAAATTTCAACTGAATCTTTGGGCAATGGCCCGGTTGATGCCTCATTCAACGCGATTGAATTACAGGTCAAAAGCGGTTCTACATTAGTTTTGTATTCAGTCAGCGCCATTAGCAGTGGCACTCAATCGCAAGGTGAAGTAACCGTACGTTTGGCTAAAGGTAGCAAAATTGTCAACGGTGTAGGTTCCGATCCCGACATTGTTGTCGCCAGCGTTAAAGCCTATCTTGCGGCCTTGAATCGTTTACATTCAAAAAATAAAAAAATTCATCCTCACGACATCAATCCGTAAACAATCCACTTTAAAAAACCATTTCAGTATGATTAAACATCTGGTCATCTGGCAGTTAAAAGAACAGGCGCATGGGCAAAGCGCGCAACAAAACGCCATACAAATTAAAAATTTGCTGGAATCTTTGCGTGGAAAATGCGCCGGCTTGTTAATAATTGAAGTCGGAATTAACTGCATCGAAGGCCTTAATAATGCCGATCTCGCCCTATATTGTGAATTTGAAGATCAAGCGGCGCTCGATCTTTATCAACACTATCCTGAACACGTCGCGATGAAAGCCTTTATCGGCGCGGCTTGCCAACAGCGCATGGCTGTTGATTACAAAATTTAGTTCAAATACGTTTTTAACGCACACCAATCCTATGAAATTTCGCTTTCCTATTGTCATCATTGACGAAGACTTTCGTTCAGAAAATACCTCTGGATTAGGCGTTAGAGCCCTTGCTAAAGCTATTGAAGACGAAGGAGTCGAAGTTTTAGGCGCGACCAGTTATGGCGATCTGGCGCAGTTCGCACAACAACAAAGTCGTGCCTCTGCATTTATTTTGTCGATTGACGACGAAGAATTCGGCGATGGTAGCGAAATTGCGACTGAATTGGCGCTTCGTCCTTTGCGTGAATTTGTTAAAGAAATTCGCGCCCGTAACGCCGACATTCCAATTTATCTGTATGGCGAAACCCGCACTGCCAGCAACATTCCCAACGATTTATTGCGCGCGCTACACGGCTTTATTCATATGTTTGAGGACACGCCAGAATTTGTAGCGCGTCATATCATTCGCGAAGCGCAGCGTTATTTAGATTCGCTGGCGCCACCATTTTTTCGAGCGCTGATTAATTATGCGCAACATGGATCGTATTCATGGCATTGTCCCGGACACTCGGGCGGAGTGGCGTTTTTAAAATCTCCAGCTGGTCAAATGTTTCATCAATTTTTTGGTGAGAATATGTTACGCGCTGATGTGTCAAATTCAGTTGTCGAATTAGGTCAATTGTTGGATCACACAGGTCCGATCGCGCAATCAGAACGCAATGCCGCACGAATTTTTGGTGCTGATCATTGTTTTTTTGTCACCAATGGCACTTCGACTTCGAACAAAATTGTGTGGCATTCCACGATTGCGCAGGATGATATTGTGCTGGTGGATCGCAACTGTCACAAATCAATTTTGCACGCGATTGTCATGACTGGTGCAATTCCGGTTTTCTTACCGCCATCGCGCAATCATTTGGGCATCATTGGTCCCATTGCTCAGGAAGAATTTACACCCGAAAAAATCGCCCAACGAATTGCAAACAATCCCTTGATACAAGCCCGCGGGTTAGTCGGTAAGCGCCCTCGCATCATGACGCTAACGCAATCGACTTACGATGGAATTGTGTACAACGTCGAGGTGATCAAAAAATTATTAGACGGACATATCGATACTTTGCACTTTGATGAAGCCTGGTTGTCACATGCGTCTTTTCATCCTTTTTACCACGATATGCACGCAATTAGCAAAAGCCGTCAACCCGCCCAAAAATCAATGATTTTTGCAACACAATCAACACATAAACTATTAGCAGGGATTAGCCAGGCCTCGCAAATTTTGGTACAAGATGCAAGCGATAAAAAACTCAATGTTCACAACTTTAACGAGGCCTTTCTGATGCACACCTCAACCTCGCCGCAATATGCGATCATCGCTTCTTGTGACATCGCGGCGGCAATGATGGAGCCACCGGGGGGGCTTTCATTGGTTGAAGAATCGCTCACCGAAGCGATGCAGTTCCGTTACACCATGAAAAAAATTGATGCCGAATTTGCCGAAGATTGGTGGTTTTCGGTGTGGGGGCCAGAACATGATGCTACGCTCGAACGTTCACAATGGGAATTAAAAAGCCAGGATAACTGGCACGGCTTTGGTGAAACCGCTGGCGGGTTTAATTTGTTAGATCCGATTAAAGTCACTTTGCTCACACCTGGTTTACAACTTGACGGCAGTTTTAGTGAACCTGGAATCCCTGCGGCGATGGTCAGCAAATATTTATCTGCGCGTGGGGTGATTGTTGAAAAAACGGGACTGTATTCTTTCTTTATCATG
>JAVKMA010000248.1:0-3680 GCA_031538685.1 Burkholderiaceae bacterium
GCAGGTGCTCAAAGATGTGGGGCTGGGTTACCTCACGCTGGGTCAGCCCTCACCCACGTTATCGGGCGGTGAGGCGCAGCGCCTCAAGCTAGTGACCGAGCTTGCAAAAGTGCGCGACGATGTGGCTAGGCGCGGACAAAAAATGCCACTCACACTTTATGTGCTGGATGAACCCACCGTCGGACTGCATATGGCGGACGTGGAAAAGCTGATCCACGTGCTCCAGCGTTTAGTCAAGGCGGAGCACAGCGTGGTCGTTATTGAACATGATCTTGACGTGATTGCCCAAGCCGACTGGGTGATTGACATGGGACCCGAAGGCGGCAAAGGCGGCGGCAAAGTGGTTTGCGCGGGAACGCCTGCGGACGTGATCGCCAGCGGTTCACACACTGGGCAGGCGCTGTTACAAACTGCACTGCCCATACCACTTCAATCCCAAAACATTTAACTGCCCGTAAAACTGGGGGGGGGGGTAAGTTCGACTTCAAGATGGGCATGGCAGAATCACACTTCGTATAGAAGTGTCCATAAAACAAATCAATCACCATGACATCCAACGAACTTCCTATTTTCAAGCCCACGAACCTCGGTTCATCTGCTGCTCCGCAGGGTCTGCCGTTGTTGCGATTAGGTTTTCGGCCGTTTTATCTGGGCGGAACCTTGTTTGCCGCGATGATCGTGCCTTTATGGATTGCGTTGTTTCTGGGACAGATACAGCTGACCACCAGCGTAGCACCACTACTGTGGCATGCGCATGAGATGCTGTTTGGTTTTGTGATATCCATCATTGTGGGTTTTTTGCTGACCGCAGGTAAAAATTGGACGGGGCTGCCTACGCCACGCGGCTGGGCACTTGGTGCCTTGGCGCTGCTCTGGTTGAGCGCCCGTGTTACGGCGGTAACAGGGCCATATTGGTTTTATATGCTGCTGGATATGACGCTGTTGCCCTTGGTGACGGGCGTGATGGTCAATATTTTGCTACGGTCACGCAACTACCGCAATCTGCCGCTGGCCTTGATTCTGGCTTTGCTGGCTGTGGCGAATGCGGTGTTTCATCTGGCGGTGAGCGGAGTGCTGGGTATATCCGCCATCACGCCCTTGTATGCTGCCTTGGGCTTGATCGTAATGATTGAATGTGTGATGACTGGGCGTCTCATCCCATTTTTCACCATGGCGGTGACACCTGGTTTAAAACTGATCGCAAACAAACGCATCGAGCAACTCACACTGGGGTTGACTGGACTGGGTTTGACCTTGTGGGTGTTTGCGCCGGCAAGTCTATTGAATATGTTGGTGTTGCTAACCGCCAGTGGTCTGCACCTCAAACGCGGGTTGGATTGGCAGCCGTGGGTGACTAAATATCGCCCAGTTTTATGGATTTTGCACGCCGCGTATGCCTGGTTTCCCGTGGGGCTGGCGTTGTTGGCTTTGGCTCAAATCGGCTGGGTGTCGGTGTCATTAGGCGTGCACGCCTTGGCTGTCGGTGCCACGGGTGGGCTCATCATCGGCATGGTTACTCGCACAGGGCGTGGTCATACTGGGCGACCGATACAAGTCGCGAAGCTGGAAGTTGCCGCTTATCTGCTGATGATGCTGGCGGCAATGCTGCGCGTATTTCTGCCGCTGATCGTTCCCAAACTGTTGCCTCTCTCGCTTATTGCTGCAACGACGGCCTGGAGCGCGGCGTTTGTGCTTTATCTCTGGGTTTTCACGCCATGGCTGATGCGTGCCCGATTAGATGGCAAAGACGGTTAATTCAAAGCAGCCGATCTAGGAATGCAAGGCTTGCCGCATGTAGCAGACAAGCTAACCTTGCCGCTTTACCCGCAGCAATCGCCGCCCGAACAACAACTGCCGCCACCGGCATTGGCCTTTTTACCAATCTGAACCCGCCACACATCAGGGCCCGCTTGCAGATAATCCCATGAAAATTCGTTTGCAAAGCGCTGTTGAAATTGGCTGTGCAATGGTCTGGGGTCATGGTCATTGACCAATTCGATAGCTTCGCCTGCTTTTAATTCATCAAAACGAGCAAAGATGATCGCATGCCGATCACGTGGGACAATTTGACGAATATCTAGGGTGTTGGAAGCGACTGCTGACATGAGAAAACTCCTGTAGTGGGTTGGTAAGTTTTAACGATGCTTTAATTATACATCTTTAAATCAAACAATCTTCAAACGCAGCTAACCAGGCACACATCAAATACCCAGCAATTTTTTCTTTAGGGCACTTCTATAAATACAGAATGTGCGGATGAAGTGCGAGGCGCACAGCGCACAGCGCACAGAAACCGGAGCGTACATACGTACATACAGTACGTGAGGATTTCGCGTACTGGGCAACAAAGCAATTCGCCGCAAAAATGAATTGATAGAACTGGCCATTACGAAAACACAAAAAAAAACCTGCGCTACCGTTACGGTAGAGCAGGTTTTTTTGTAAACTTGAAACAGTGATTAATCAGGTTTGGTTTCGACTTGTTTTAAAGTAGTCGGCACTGTAGCTGAATCCGCATTCCAGGGTTTGGGTTCACGGCCCAAATTTTGCGCAGGTGTGGCGACGGGAACGGGTGCAATACGATCCGAACGCGTTTCAACCATTCCCTGTGGTTTGGGTATGGATACTGGTGTAGTAGGTGCTGGTGCTGGTGCTGGTGCTGGCGTTGGCGCTGAAACGACTGGCGCCATCACGGGAACTACGGCAGCCTGTAGCGAAACTGGCGCTACAGGTCGCTCTGTCCGAACCTGATCCGATTGACTTTCCACCACGTCATGACGCGGTGGTGCATCGTCTGACGACACTGAATGAGCGTTCGTCAGTGCGCCTGAAGCATCTTGTTCTGTAGCAACACTTTCATTACGACCCCGCCCACGACCCCGCCCACGGCTACGTTGACGATTACGATTG
Source organism: Burkholderiaceae bacterium (assembly GCA_031538685.1). Taxonomy (GTDB): domain Bacteria; phylum Pseudomonadota; class Gammaproteobacteria; order Burkholderiales; family Burkholderiaceae; genus JAVKLU01. The sequence continues at coordinate 2,911 of JAVKMA010000248.1, forward strand.
TTACGTGATCCGCCTTCACGTGGCGCATCATCGACTACGATGTCAGAACGAACTTCGCCAGGGGTATCAACGCGTGCTTCATTACGGGGAACTTCACTACGCGACACCTCATTGCGTGGGGTCTCATTGCGTGGGGCCTCATTACGCGGTACTTCACTACGACGATCGTTTTGACGGCGGCGATCGTTATTGCGTTGCGTATTACGTTCGACTGACGCCGCTTCATGACCCGCGTCTAGCGTTGTCAAACGTTAGCTTGACTCTTTTGAGTCTGGTTTGTTTTGAGTTTGGGAGTGGCGTGTATTGTTGCGCGAGTTTTCACGTGGCGCACTATCGTTCTTGTTACGACGTCCGTCGCCTTGATCGCTATGGCGTCCACCGCGTCCTTGCGGGCTACGGCGATTGCTAGCAACATTTTTCCGTTTCACCGGATCTTGAACTGTTGCCTTAGTCAAACCACTACACCACATTTTCACTTTTTGCCACCACTGCAGCACAGGCGAAGTCAGCGTATTTTTTGCAGTCGGTGGCGGCGCCGTCGTCGGTGTAATGCCTTTAACCACAGCCACTTGTTGAGGACGGGCGCTGACTTGTTCTGTTTTATTGCGCACCCCCATATCCGTATCAGGTGATTCGACCAAAGAATAGCTCGCCTTTGGATCATCTAAACGCGGATCGTCAACCTTAATACGTTCCATTTTGTAATGCGGAGTTTCCAAATGTTTGTTTGGCAACATCAACACACGTACCCGGTGACGTTCTTCGATTGA
>JAVKMA010000249.1:0-1835 GCA_031538685.1 Burkholderiaceae bacterium
CAATTTAGGCGCTTGCGTAATCACGGTGCAATCGAGATTTTGTAATTGATAATTTTTTTGACACACTAGTGCATACGCATGACGCAAAAGCTGGCGTGAGTCTGCACCAGAAAATCGGGGATCCGTATCCGGAAAGTGCGATCCAATATTACCCAAGGCCAAAGCACCCAAAAGCGCATCGGTAATGGCATGCAGCAACACGTCGGCATCAGAATGTCCCGCCAAGCCTAGGTCATACGGAATCGTCACCCCACCGATAATTAAGGCGCGCCCTTCGACTAAACGATGACTGTCATATCCTTGGCCAATGCGCAGATTCATATTAAGACGTGAATTTTTTTTGCAAACCGGCAATGCAACGCTCTGGCATCGCGCCAAAGCTACCGTTACTCATACAGATAATTGTGTCGCCTGATCGTGCTTGTGCGACCACTGCATTGGCTAACTCGGTTAAATCATTCAAGCAATGTACACGCGCGCCCAGCGGTGATAAGCTGGCCGCCAAATCCCAACCCAAGGCATTTTTTCCCTGCGTTTCAGCATACGCAAAAACCACATCAGCGCACATCAAGCTGTCAGACAATGCGGCTTTCATACTGCCCAATTTCATCGTATTGGAACGCGGCTCTAACACCGCAATCAAACGGCCATTAAATTTTTTACGCGCACCTTCCAAGGTCGTTGCGATAGCAGTGGGATGGTGCGCAAAATCGTCAAACACCGCGACGCCACCCACTTCGCCTTTGTGCTCCATACGACGGCGTACCGACGCAAACGAACTCAAGGCGGTAAGACTCCTTGCCACATCAATACCCAAAACCTGTGCCGCCGCAATCACGGCAAGTGCATTTAATTGATTGTGACGTCCACTTAAATTCCATTCCAACTGACCTTGCTTAACGCCACGATACGTGACGACTCCCGCGTCGTCGATACGCCAATCGATAGTTGTTGTTGCGTCTCGCGAAGCATCACTAAAACGCGTGAGCTTGGACCACACGCCGCGCGCTAACACCCGCTCCAGTGCGGGTTCATCACCATTCACCACGACCGTACCAACAGATGGAACCGTGCGCACTAAATGATGAAATTGCGTTTCGATTGCCGCCAGATCAGGGAAAATATCAGCATGGTCATATTCCAAATTATTCAGAATCGCCACACTAGGACGGTAATGTACGAATTTGCTACGCTTATCAAAAAACGCAGTATCGTATTCATCGGCCTCGATGACAAAATGCGCCCCTTGGGTCAAACGCGCCGACACTCCAAAGTTATGTGGCAGGCCACCAATCAAAAAACTGGGCGCCAACTGAGCACACTCTAAAACCCAGGCCAGCATTGCACTGGTTGTGGTTTTGCCATGCGTTCCCGCCACCGCACAGACTTGGTAATGCGGCAGCAAATATTGCCCCATCCATTGCGGTCCCGAGGTATAGGCCAGGTTCGCATTCAAGATCGCCTCGAGCAGGGGATTGCCGCGCGAAACGACGTTTCCAATAATGAAAATATCTGGCGCTAAAGCAATTTGTTCCGCGCCGTAACCTTCGATTAAATCGATGCCTTGCTCTTGCAACTGCGTGCTCATCGGTGGGTAAACCCCAACATCACAGCCGGTAACTCGATGACCCTGGGCCCGCGCCAAAAGGGCAACTCCGGCCATAAAAGTGCCACAAATTCCTAAGATATGGACATGCATTAGCGGTGCGCTCTATCGAATCTGTTCACTCAGGGGAATCTGTTCGCTCATGGGAATCTGTTCACTCAGGGGCGAACGACTGTTACTTTTTTTTCTGGTGTCGCCTGGCCCGTTTTTTTATTCGCCCCCGCACGTG
>JAVKMA010000250.1:0-4194 GCA_031538685.1 Burkholderiaceae bacterium
ATCGTAAGGCTTTAGCGTTGACAAAGCTTCGGTGGTCGACTTTTGAAAGAACAGAGGAACGATCTGGACTAGGCCAGCAAAGCTCACCACAATTAATGAAAACACAATCAATAAACCGACGTTGCTTTCTATTTTTGAATGATTCAAACTCATAAAAAATCCTTTAAAAGAAAATTAAGCGAAAAAACTTCGCTTAATAAACATATATTTAGTGTGAAGCCGCTGTAGTAGGAACCAGTGGATTAACGCCTTGTTTGCCTTTGACGGTTTTGAAGGTATTGAATGCCATGATGAATGTGCCTGATAAAAACAGCGTGCCGCCGATGACTCGAATGAAGTAAAAAGGTGCACTGGCTTTGACTGATTCGATAAAGGCATAAGTTAAGCTGCCATCGGGTTCTGTCGCGCGCCACATCAAACCTTGCGTGACGCCAGCAATCCACAATGCGGCGATATACAACACGATTCCGATAGTGGCTAACCAGAAATGCAACTCGATTAAACGCGTGCTGAACATTTTCACCTGCCCGTATAAACGGGGGATCATGTAATACATCGAACCCATAGTGACCATTGCCACCCAACCTAATGCGCCACTGTGAACGTGACCAATAGTCCAGTCGGTGTAATGCGATAAAGCATTAACCGTTTTGATCGACATCATTGGGCCTTCAAAGGTTGACATTCCGTAGAACGACAACGCGACAATAAAAAATTTCAAAATAGGGTCGTCACGCAGTTTGTGCCATGCCCCCGACAAAGTCATGATACCGTTGATCATGCCACCCCAGGACGGCGCAAACAGTATGAGCGAGAAGGCCATTCCCAATGATTGAACCCAGTCAGGTAAGGCGGTGTAATGCAAGTGATGCGGGCCAGCCCACATGTAAAGAAAAATCAGCGCCCAGAAATGGATGACTGACAAACGGTAAGAATACACAGGACGTTCTGCTTGTTTAGGCACAAAGTAGTACATCATTCCTAAGAAGCTGGTCGTCAAAAAAAATCCTACGGCGTTATGACCATACCACCATTGCACCATGGCATCTTGTACGCCGGCATATACGCTATAAGAATGTAAAGTCGAGTAAGGAATGGCAAGACTATTGAAAATGTGGAGTAGGGCAACGGTCAGAATAAACGCGCCATAAAACCAGTTGGCGACATAAATATGTTTGACTTTACGTTTCAAAATCGTACCGAAAAAGACAATTGCGTAGGTCACCCAAACGAGCGCAATCAGAATATCGATGGGCCATTCGAGCTCGGCGTATTCTTTGCTACTGGTAATTCCCAATGGCAGGGTCACTGCCGCAGCGACAATGACGAGTTGCCATCCCCAGAAGGTAAAGGCAGCTAAAGCATCGGAAAATAAACGCGTCTGACAAGTGCGCTGCACCACGTAATATGAGGTGGCAAAAAGAGCGCTGCCGCCAAAAGCAAAAATCACTGCATTGGTGTGCAATGGGCGTAGGCGCCCATAACTTAGCCAAGGGATACCAAAAGTTAAATCTGGCCAAACCAACTGTGCGGCGATTAAAACCCCAACCGACATGCCGACGATTCCCCATAAAATCGTCACAAGGGTAAATTGCCGCACCACTTTATAGTTAAACTCTTGTGCGTTTGTAGACATAGGTAAGACTCCTAAAACAATGGTAAATGTACAAAAATGATATTAAAAACCGCTCAATTGGGTTTAGCGCAGCATCCAAAAACTCTTCAGATGTTTAGGGCGCTTGCCAAGACGACCGACCATTCATGGCGCGAGATCAGTCGATTGTTATCTACTCAAATCCATCCGACGAGTTGGTCCGATTTAATTCGTAGCGACTCCTTAACCCAGCATATCGCCATTCTAACCCATGCCACTCCGCAAGTGACGGTACGTTTTAGCGGCATCGGGTCATTGTTCCAACACGAGGCCGCTACCTTACAAACTCGCCACGCGTTTATCCGCGAAGTTATTCTGCATGGTGCCATTGACAAATCGATGGTGAATTTGGCTAAAAACTCAAACTCAATTTTGGTTCCGGTGTATTTGTGCGCCCGAACCGTTTGCCCGATTCAAATGCCCCTGGCTCTACAATCTTTGCGTAAATTAAAAACGACGCCACTTGCTAAGGCTTTGTTCCGTAAGGGGTCTCCAACTTGTTATGCACGGAAAATCGCCAAAATTAGCCTAATCACTCAAAACACTCAATTCACCGACGATATTTACATGCGTAAAAGCATTTATGGCTTGAAAGACGGACGTATTTTGGTCACAGAAATACCGCTCTGGCACCGTGATTTTTGGATCGAGGTCAATCCACTAAAAAAGGGTTAAAACGATAGGGGTAAATTGAAATGAGTGCTTATTTTGCAGTTCTCATTGCGGTTTTGCAAGCATAAAAATTTTTGTCGGCGATGTACACCGTGCGCGTAATTTCACTGTGCACAAGCCCTTTTGCATCGACCAAGGGCGTGATGAATTCACGCCGAATTTCACCTTTGGCGGCGACTTCTTGGCGAATTTCGGTGATCTCGCGTTCGCTGATCTCAATATCGGCGTAGAGCGCAGTACGCGCCGGTTTGCGAAAATTGACCGATAGCATTTTGTCCCACACGACAAAATTTTTCCCCAGTGCGAAAATTAAAAAAGTAGCATGTGTGCCATCGGTCGCGGCGGCGATGGAACCGCCAAAAATTGATCCGACTAAATTGCGCGTGCGCCAGTTAAAAGGCAGACGTAAACGAGCCCCTAATAAGTCGGGACGAATGGACAGCACCCGTGCACCAGTACCGCGAAAGGCGGGGACACAGTTGAACAAAAATTTCACTAATCGTACGCGGATAGGAGCGGGTAGCGAAAAAAGAAAGTGCGGTGTCATAAGCAGATAGAGAGTGAAATGGGCGGCTTGAGAGCAGTAGAGATTACTGCCCTTAGCGAGTCATTTTTGAAGTCAGTGCTATCAACACAGAATGTGCGGATGAGGTGTGAGTGAGGTGTGAGTGAGGTACAAGGCGCACCTCATTGATTCGCCGCAAAAATTAATTTATAGAAGTGCTCTTGAAAAATTCAAAGGCCCGCCGGTATAGGGTGCAAAGCCGGCGCCAAAAATCATGCCCGCGTCGGCCAAATCAGCATCGGCAACCACTCTTGACGCCACTTGTTTTTCGCTTGACTGAATCAGTACCTGTACTAATTCATGAGTAATTTTCGCCGCATTTGGGGATGTTGTGGCGTTAGTTTTTGACACTTTATCGTTTGTCCAGACATAAAAACCTTGACCTGTTTTGCGTCCTAACTGGCCCGCATTGACGCGGGTTTGCAAGCAGGCAGGCGGACGCGCATCTTCTCCCGAGAGCGCGGCGCCAGCGGCCAGTGCCACATCCAAACCCACCATATCGATCAATTCTAATGGCCCCATTGGCATTCCAAACGCACGCATGGCCGCGTCAATGGTCGCAGGCGTATGCCCCGCATCGACCATGCGCATGGCCCGCGCCATATAGGGGCCTAATACCGCATTGACTAAAAATCCAGGCGCACTTTTTACCGGCAGTGGCAGTTTATCAATTTGCCGGACAAAGGCCATGGCGGCTTGAATAAAGGTCTCATGGCTGGGGGATGTCTGAGTGCTGCTGACCACCTCTACCAAAGGCATTTGCGTGACGGGATTAAAAAAATGAATGCCGATCAAACGCGCTGGATTCTTTAAGACACTGGCCATGTCTTCAATTTTTAAGCTAGAGGTGTTGCTGGCGATTAAGGCCGTGGGCTTTAGCATAGGCTCAATGGCAGCGAAAATTTGGTGTTTGACGCTTAAATTTTCGACTACTGCTTCAATCACCACGTCGGCGTGACGCACGCCGGCACCGCTGCTATCGGGAATCAATCTATCCATTGCCGCGCGTACCCGTAACGGATCACGCAGGCGTTTGCTAAAGAATTTTTGCGCGCGCGCCAAAGTTTCTGCAATTTTTTTGGTATCGGTGTCTTGCAAGCTTACGCGTAGACCTTTATGCGCGCAGTGAATGGCAATGTCGCCTCCCATTACACCAGCGCCGATTACGTGCACTGATTGGGCGCGAAAGTCACTGACTTTGCCCAATGCTTTTAAACGTTCTTGCAAGTGAAAGACTCGTTGCAAGCTTTGAGCAGTGAGCAGTTTGGGATAGTCCGGATGTGGCCGCATCAATTGCGCGACG
>JAVKMA010000251.1:0-1773 GCA_031538685.1 Burkholderiaceae bacterium
AGCGAATACACGTTGTCCGTTAGAAATTGTGGCAAATAACATTTGTATCGCATCGGCAATGCTTTGACACATGGGGCTTTGCGCCAGTTGTTGTTTGAGTTGAGCGCTTTGCAAAAAATGAGCAGCGATTCGGTTGTGCATAAAAATTCCTTAAAAATGTGACATTAAATGTGAACAAATCGCGTGATCCGATCGCGCGATTAGATCGCAGGTGTGACGACTGTACATGGCGCGGCTTCAAAAGAGTCGGCAAAAAAATTATCCGGCGATAACATTCGTTGTCCGCTAAAGTCAGAGCGCGCTACTTTAACCATGATGGGTGCACCACAGGCATAGACTTCGTATTCACTTAAATCGGCGAAATCTTCCATGACGGCTTGATGAACCAAACCAGTACGGCCTTGCCAGTGATCTTCCGCTTGTGGATCCGAAATCACCGGAACAAATGTAAAATCGGATATCGCATCGCACCAAGCTTGACATTGCGCCAGATCATATAACTCTTGGGGGCGACGCCCACCCCAGTACAAATGCATCGGACGTTTTAACGCTAAGTGGCGCGCGTGTTCGATCAAACTGCGAATCGGTGCAAAGCCCGTTCCTGATGCCAACAAAATCATAGGTTTATCGCTATCTTCACGCAAAAAAAAGCTGCCTAAGGGGCCTTCAAAACGCAAAATATCGCGTTCTTGCAAGGGACGCAAATTGTTTTGTAGCTTGGTTTCGCCCTCGTATAAATGGGGGAACAGCAAGCGCGAGAACAATCCTTTGGGGTTGTGACGGATGTGCAACACCAGCGTACTCGCTTCGTGCGGCGCGTTGGCTAAAGAAAAACTGCGCCGCTGTCCATCTTGCACAATCAGATCAATGTATTGCCCGGCTTTAAATAAGAATTGTTCGGTCGCGGGGAGTTGCAAATGCACTATCGCGATAGTCGTCTCGGGACGTTCAATCGCTTTAATTCGCACCGGTAATTTACGCACTGGAAAATCATCCAGTCCGCGGACTTCGCGGACGAGCAAAGTCATATCAGAACGCGCTTGGGCGCAGCAGGGCAAAATCGCTTGCGTGTTGATTTCGTCTTTGGTTAGGGCGGTATTGTCTAGTTGCGCCCATTGGCCACTTTGCGTGTGCGCTTTACACGAGCCGCAAGCGCCGTCTTTGCAGCCATAAGGTAATACGATTCCTGCGCGCAGCGCCGCATTCAACAAAGTTTCATCTGCGTTGGCGCGGAAGGTTTTTTGTGAAGGTGCGAGAGTGATCTCAAAAGTCATAAAAATTGCAGATAAAAATTCTGTTTCGTTTGATGTAATTCAGCGAGATTTTCTTGATGATGTTGTTCAGTTGATGCAATCGGCGCTACGGTTAAGACTTCGCGCTACTATTAAGGGCACTTCTATAAATACAGTACGTGAGAATTTCGCGTACTGCGCAACAAAGCAATTCGCCGCAAAAATGAATTGATAGAAGTGTCCTTAACTCGCTATGCCTATTTTTCAAAGCCGTATTCAATTCCATCGATCCAACAAACTACGTCACTGCGTCTTGATTGGTGGTGGTGACATTGCACGTCGCTTGGTTCCCTTATTGTTACCGCGTTATACCGTGTGGATTGCCAGCCGCTTTGGTGCAGACAATCCGGTTCAAAAATGGCGTCAAATGGGTGCACGCACGATCACGATAGACCTTGATCAGCCCAACACATTGGCGCGCTTGCATGGCTTGGCTCAGTTTTTCATCATACTTGCGCCGCCAAAGCCAATCGAACTCATC